>CAJOLJ010000038.1 GCA_905235445.1 uncultured Bacteroidales bacterium | reverse complement strand
GGAAATCCTCCCTTAAGAGGGCAGGAATTGTTAAATTTGCGGGATTAATTTTGACAGCGCAGGATGGGATTCCCCTGGACTTTTTCCACCCTCCCCACAATACCAGGACTTAAGATGCCTAAAGGAAAATCTTCAATTGCCGCTTTTCTGGGTGCACATCCTCTTCTAGGGGTGTTCATCCTCACTACCATATGCTTTCTTCCCACAGTGCTGCTTAGGGATGTCACCCCGGCCAATGAGCTGAGGTATCTTTCCATTGCCGATGAGGCTATTGCAAACGGTTCCGTCTTCACTTTCTCCAACCACGGCATTCCGTATGCGGACAAACCCCCGCTTTATCTGTGGCTTGTCATCCTTTGCAGGCGGCTCTTCGGCTCGCACTGCATTCCATTCCTATGCCTGTTCTCCTACATACCCGCCATCGTTACCGTGACCCTCATGGACAGGATGGCCGGCAGGGGAAGGGGACCGTGGGAGAGGGCCTCCCTGGCCCTGGTGCTGATGAGCTCTGCCCTGTTCCTGGTGATAGACATTTTCCTGAGGATGGACGTACTGATGGTAATGTTCATAGTGGCGGCGCTGTACTGTTTCCTGAGGATGTACAGGGAGGAGGGAAACATGAAGGTGAACTCCCTTCTGTTTCCGCTGTTTATCTTCCTGGCCCTTTTCACGAAGGGCCCCGTGGGGATACTTGTGCCGGTGGTGAGCGTGCTTCTTTTCCTTCTCGTGAGAGGTGAAGGGAGGAGGATAGGAAAGTTCCTGGGATGGAAGACATGGACGGTTCTGGCGGTGCTTTGTGCCGTGTGGTTCTCGCTTACCTATGCGGAGGGCGGAAAGGAGTACCTTGACAATCTGCTTTTCCACCAGACCATGGGACGTGCCGTGAACTCTTTCGCCCATGATGAACCGCTTCTTTTCTACTTCCCTGCGATCCTCTATACGACCATACCGTGGTCCCTCCTTCTTGCGGGGACATCGCTTGCCTCCCTTTTCAGGAAGACCCCGGGCTCTAGCCGCACCCCGCAGGAGAGCCTTTTCCTGTGCGTTGTCATCTCCACGTTCGTGATGTTGTCCCTTTTCTCGGGGAAGCTCCCCGTGTACCTTGCTCCCATCATCCCCTTCATGGTATGGCTCCTGCCCCTCTACCTTGACAGGGTGGGACCCTGGAAAGAGCGGGGAAAGTGGATGAGATGGTTCCTGTTCCTGCCTCTTGCGGCCCTTACGCTCCTGGGTGGATGGCTTTGCTACGTGCTGATTTCTGCGAAGACAGGAGGAGTGGATGCCGTAGTGGCAAAGTATTCCGTGGAAAGCTGGAGGGTGTACCTCGAAGTCTTCACAGGCCACTTTGTCCCTTCCATCCTGGGCTTCGGCCTTTTCACGGTGGGGATGGCAGTGGCAAGCGTGACGTCATTCTCCTCGCGGTCCCTTACCGCTCCCTTTGTCAGCGGCTCCTCGGCAATGCTCCTTCTCGTTTTCTTCCTTGGCCTTGAGACTCTCTCCCTGAATCCCCTTTTCGGCTACAGGGACCTCTGCGGCGCTGTCCCGGAGGGGACCGAGGTCGCTACCGTATACATACGGCGTCCCGAGAACATGGACGTGTTCCTCGGAAAGTCACCAACCGATTTCGCGAAGAATCCCGAGGCGTTCATACAGGAGGAAAGAAACGGAAAGGACTACACACTTCTCACGGTTACCGACAAGATCCCCCGCTCGGAGGCGCTCCAGGAGTTCATATCAGGCAGGACGTCCTTTACGGTAGGTCGCTATACCGTGGTTCCCGCCCTCTCCGCAGGACAGGGCCCCATAGGACCGGGTCTCGAGCAGACCGCCGGTGAAGACCCCGTTCCCCAGTCCCACGAGCCAGAAAACACCCAGTAAGAGCACATGCCCCAGGAAGGAAATATCATCATACGAGGTGCCAGGGTAAACAATCTGAAGGACATTTCCCTGGAAATCCCCCGAGGCAAGTTCGTCGTGATAACCGGCATCTCCGGTTCCGGCAAGTCGTCGCTTGCTTTCGACACCCTTTTTGCCGAAGGACAGAGACGATTCGCGCAGAGCCTCTCCTCCTATGCCAGGCAGTTCCTGGGCAGGATGACCAAGCCCGATGTCACGGTCCTGGACGGCATCCCTCCGGCGGTTGCCATCGAGCAGAGGGTAAACACCCGCAATCCCCGTTCCACGGTAGCTACGACTACCGACATCTATGACTACCTGCGTCTGATCTACGCCCGTATAGGCAGGACCTACTCCCCGATATCGGGAGTGGAAGTAAAGTGCCACACCACCTCCGATGTCCTATCATACATATATGAAGGGACAGGGGATGCCGTGTACATCCTTGCCGACGCAAAATGGGACTCCCGTGAGGACAAGGTGGAATACCTTCTCTCCCTCAAGGGGATGGGCTATTCCAGGATGTGGGGAGAGGGGAGCGTGTACTTAATCGATGACCTGCTCAAGGGTTCATCGCTGAGCGGGGACTGGCCCCGTGGACTTTGTCTTCTTGTTGACAGGGCCAGGCTTCATACGACGGAGGACCCCTCGGAACTCAGGACCCGCCTGCACTCATCTGTGGACACGGCTTTCTCCCTGGGGGACGGTCTTGTAAGTGTAGTGAAGGACGGGCACAGGGAGGATTTCAGCTCCCGTTTCGAGGCTGACGGAATGACATTCCGGCACCTGGATGAGTACATGCTCTCTTTCAACAGCCCGCTTGGGGCCTGCCCCGTCTGCGGGGGCCTCGGGAAGATCATGGGCATAAGCGAGGACCTCGTCATTCCCGACAAGTCCAAGAGCATCTATGAAGGTGCCATTGCCTGCTGGAGGGGAGAGAAGATGGGATGGTTCAAGAACAACGTCATCCGTCTTGCCTCCAAGTACGACATTCCGGTACTGGTCCCTTACGCCCAGCTGCCCCAGAGGGTCAAGGACCTGCTGTGGGAGGGGAACGAAGACGATCCCAAGGTTGCGGAAGAGGACCGCATCTACGGCATCAACGGGTTCTTCAAGTGGGTCGAGTCCAATCGGTACAAGATCCAGTACAAGTACATGCTCAGCCGCTTCTCGGGCAAGACCACCTGCCATGAGTGCCACGGCAGCCGCATCCGCAAGGATGCCCTGTACGTGAAGGTCGGGGGCAAGAACATACAGGAGCTGATGGACATGACGGTGGAGGAGTCCCTGCCGTTCCTTCGCGGCCTCCCACTGACGGACTATGAGCACAAGATAGCCGACAAGGCCCTCGGGGAGATCATCTCCCGCCTGGAGTACCTGGATGAAGTGGGACTGTCGTATCTGACCCTGTCCCGAAGCTGCAATACCCTATCGGGAGGTGAGAGCCAAAGGATCAGCCTTGTCAAGGCACTCGGAAGTTCCCTCGTGGGAAGCATGTACATCCTCGACGAGCCCAGCATCGGACTTCACCAGAGGGACACGGAGCGTCTCATAGGGGTGCTCCGCAAACTCCGTGACATCGGCAATACTGTCATCGTGGTCGAGCACGATGAAGAAATAATCCGTGCGGCCGATATCCTGATAGACATGGGACCCGAGGCGGGAGTCGGTGGAGGCGAGGTCGTATACATGGGTCCTTACAGGGACAACCTGCCGAAGAAGATAATGGACAGGTCATACACGCTGCGCTTCCTTAGCGGCCAGATGGAAAGGACGGCCATACGTCCTCGCAGGACCCCGTCAAAGTCCATACGGGTCATGGGGGCCATGGAACATAACCTCAGGGACATCAATGTGACCTTCCCCCTGGGATGCCTGTGCGTGGTAACGGGAGTGTCCGGCAGCGGCAAGTCCACCCTTGTCGGGGACATCCTCTATCCTGCACTCCGCCAGAGGCTCGAGCAGCCGACCGACGCTCCCGGAACGTTCCGTTCCCTGGAAGGGGACCTCTCGGCCATCCAGAGGGTGGAATACGTGGACCAGAACTCCATCGGCAGCAGCACCCGTTCCAATGCGGTGACTTACCTTAAGATCTACGATGACATAAGGGCCCTGATGGCGGAGCAGCAGTATGCCAAGATCAATGGTTACACCTCCCAGTACTTCTCCTTCAACCAGGACGGTGGACGCTGTCCCGAGTGCCAGGGTGACGGCAGGATAAAGGTGGGGATGCAGTTCATGGCGGACATAGAGATGGTCTGCGAGGAATGCGGCGGGAAGCGTTTCAAGCCGGATATCCTTGAGGTCAGATACCGTGGTAAGAATATCGACGATATCCTGAACATGAGCGTGGGGGAGGCCTATGAGTTCTTCTCCGAGGGCCCCGAACCCCTCTCCAAGGAAATCGCCGACGGCATGAAGCCCCTTCTTGACGTAGGTCTTTCATACATAAAGCTTGGGCAGAGCAGCAGCACCCTTTCCGGAGGTGAGAGCCAGAGAATAAAGCTCGCCAAGTTCCTGTCCATGACCCGCTCCGGAAAGAATGATAAGGGCCACATCCTGTTCCTTTTCGACGAGCCCACCACCGGACTTCATTTCAAGGACGTGCAGATACTCCTGAGGGCCCTGGATGCCCTCATCGAGAACGGGCACTCCGTCATTGTGGTGGAGCACAACCTCGATGTCGTGAGGGAGGCCGACTGGGTCATTGACCTAGGTCCCGATGCCGGCGACAAGGGCGGGGAAGTGGTGTTCGCAGGGACCCCCGAGGAAATGGTGAAGTCTTCGGATACCTATACCGCAAGGTATCTTCGTCTCTCCGCATCCCTTCTTTCAGCCAAAAGCCAGTAGAGTATGAAAGCGCTCCTCCCCTCTCCTTCCGCTTCCTCCGGTCAGGCCGTAGGACAGATAGCGAAGACAACCCTTCTGTCCATGCGGAAGTGTCTTCCCTTCATTGACGAGGTCATTGACATGGAGCCCGGGTGCATACCCCCGGCGGACCTTCTTCCTGCGGGGGAGAACTTTGTGTACGTACCTTTCGGTACCCTCTTTCTTCGGGAGATAGACATTGAGGACCTTTTCCAGGGGGACTATCTTTGCCTTCCCGTGACGGAGAGAGTCTTTGCCTCGGGAGATGGAAGACGTTCCGAACGGGAACTTTGCCTTGCCATAAGAAGACAGAGGGGACTGGCCAAAAGAGCGCTGTACCAGTGCGTGGAAGATACCGTTCTTCCCCTCAGGCTCTCTGACTCCTTCCCATGGGGTCTCTTCACGGGGGAAGATGAAGTCCCGTTCCCAAGGAACCTCTCCTTCTGGACCAAGGCAGCGGCACTTAGTTCCTACTATGACCTTGAGACCACTGCTGCAAGACTTGCCGCCGGGAGGGTGGACATCCGTTCCCGCCTCTCGGACCTTCCCGGCATACTTCGCGCATCCTCTCATTCCATCATTCATCTTGGCGGTGTCCCGCTAGGTGAGGGTGACCCATTCCAGTCCTACCAGGAGGAGTCCCTCATTGACACCCTGGAGACGTTCATAGGTGAACTGTAGCTCCCTTCCCAATGCTTCCACAATCGGGTATGATTAAGGGCCCCCTCTACCAGGGGGCCCCAAGCAAGGGATATTTAGTGTGCCCTGGAGTGGAAAACGGGATGTGGAGAACCCACGCTCATGCAAGAAAAGTGCATGTGGTTTTTTCTGAGACTTCCAGGGTGCGCTCGGAGGGCTTCCGGTGGCACTTCACAGCGGCATCGGGGGTAGTTGTCTGACATCTTTGTCTAACGAGGACGCCCTCCGCATAAAACCATAACGCTATGAACCGTGCCTCCCGGCAGAATTCATGGCAGTGCAAAAATATCCAATTATCACCCCCTCCAAGCCCAGAGTCCTGCCCTGGCACAGGAATGTGGCAAAACCCTCCCATTTGTGGTGAAAACACCCCCTGAGCCAAATGAGGACCGCTGCGCAGTCTTCATTTGGCGCTGTTCCAAATGAGGACTCTGGCTTTTTTCCCTCCCCACAAGGCACTTTCACTTCAGTCCCCGGGCATAAAAAATCCACTGTCTCCCCCGGTGGGGAAGGCAGTGGACTGTCCTAAAGGAGGGCTATGTCTACCCTCCGAAATTGTCGTAGAAGATGCTCTCGGGAGCGACTCCGAGGGAGTCCAGCAGATTGTTCACGCTGGATACCATCATAGGAGGACCGCACATGAAGTACTTGATGTCCTCGGGGGCCTCGTGGTCCTTGAGGTAGGTCTCGTTCATCACGTTGTGCACGAATCCTGCGGTGTACTTCACACCGGCCTCGTCGGCTGCCGGGTCCGGACGGTCGAGGGCGAGGTGGAACTTGAAGTTAGGATACTCCTGCTCGATTTCGGCGAAGTCCTCGAGGTAGAAGGCCTCTACGAGGCTGCGGGCACCGTAGAAGAAGTGGACCGTCTTCTTGGTGTGGAGGGTCTTGAAGAGGTGCATGATGTGGCTGCGAAGAGGAGCCATACCGGCACCGCCGCCGACGAAGATGTACTCCTGGCTGTCGGGATCCCCTTCAGGGAGAAGGAACTCTCCGTAAGGACCGCTGATGGTGACTTTGTCACCGGGCTTGCGGGTGAACACGTACGTGGATGCGATTCCCGGAGGAACGGGCAGCATCTTGAATACGCCCCTGGGCTGGCTGCGGTCGAAAGGAGGGGTGGCGATACGGACATTCAGTTTGATGACGTTCTTCTCTGCGGGATAGGAGGCCATGGAGTAGGCCCTGATGGTAGGAACGGTATTCTTGTACTTGATGCCGAAGAAACCGTATTTCTCCCAGTCGCCGCGGTAGATGGGATCCACGTCGATGTCGGCGAAGTCCACATCGTACTCGGGGATGTCAATCTGGATGTACTCACCGCTCTTGAACTCGATGTTCTCACCTTCGGGAAGGCGGACGGTGAACTCCTTGATGAAGGTAGCGACGTTCTTGTTGGAGATGACCTCGCACTCGAGCTTCTTGACGGAGAGGGCGGAGTCGGGAACGGCGATCTTCAGGTTGTCCTTGACCTTGACCTGGCAACCGAGCCTCCAGTTGTCCTTGATCTGCTTCCTGGAGAAGAATCCGGTCTCGGTGGGGAGGATGTCTCCGCCGCCTTCGAGGACCCTTACCTTGCACTGTCCGCAGTTGGCCTTGCCGCCGCAAGCGGAGGGGAGGAAGATCTTCTGATCAGCCAGGGTGTGGAGAAGGTCTCCGCCCTGGGGGACTTCGAGGACTTTCTTGCCGTCATTGATGTCGACCTTGACGGACCCGGAGGGGGTGAGCCTGGCCTTGATGACAAGAAGGAGGGCTACGAGGATGAGAGTGACGACTACAATTACGCCAATTGCTCCAAGTATTGTCTGTAACATATTGTTTTCTCCTCCTTCTTTAAATTGTTATACCCATGAAGGTCATGAAGGCGATAGCCATCAGACCCACCGTTATGAATGCGATGCCGGTACCCTTGAGAGGTGCGGGAACCTTGGAGTAGGCGAGTTTCTCCCTGATGGCAGCGAGTGCCACGATGGCGAGGAACCAGCCCACACCGGAACCGAGGGCATATGTGGCAGCCTCGCCGATGTTGCTGAAGTCCTTCTGCTGCATGAACAGGGAGCCACCGAGGATGGCGCAGTTCACGGCGATCAGCGGGAGGTAGATTCCCAGGGAACCGTACAGCGAGGGAGCGAACTTCTCGACCACCATCTCCACGATCTGCGTGAAAGCCGCGATGACCGCGATGAAGATGATGAAGGAAAGGAAGCTCAGGTCCACGCCCTTGATGAGGGCGTCGGGAGCGAGGACGTACTTGTTCAGAAGATAGTTGATCGGAAGTGTGCACAGCAACACGAACATAACGGCAACACCAAGTCCGGCAGCTGTCTTCACATTCTTTGATACCGCCAGGTATGAGCACATACCCAGGAAGTATGCAAAGATCATGTTGTCAACGAAAATTGACTTTACGAATAGGCTTATATATTCCATAACTTTGCGGTGTTAGAGGTTATTTCTCCTGCAGGTCCTTCTGGATGCCCCTCTGGACCCAGATGATGCATCCGATGAGGATGAGGGCCATGGGGGGAAGGATCACAAGACCGTTGTTCATGTAACCGGCATCGTAGAAGGACTGGGGGATTACGCGCAGTCCGAACAGGGTGCCGCTTCCGAGCAGTTCGCGGAAGAAGGCCACGATAACGAGTATCGCACCGTATCCGAGTCCGTTGAAAAGACCGTCCAGGAAGGAAGGCCAAGGTTTGTTGCCGAGGGCGAAAGCCTCGATCCTACCCATGACGATACAGTTCGTGATGATCAGTCCGATGTACACGCTGAGCTGTTTGTCGATGCCGTAGGCGTAAGCCTTCAGTATCTGGTCCACCAGGATCACAAGCATGGCCACCACGACCAGCTGCACGATGATTCTCACCCTCATGGGGATGGTGTTCCTAAGCAGGGAAAGAACCAGGCAGCTCAGGGCTGTGACGATGGTCACGGAGAGTGCCATGACGAGGGCTCCCTTGAGTTCAACCGTGACTGCCAGTGAGGAGCAGATACCGAGCACAAGGACGGTAATGGGGTTGCCCTTGAAAATGGGGTTGAGGATTGTCTCTTTTATTTTGGAATCCATAGTTCTGTCCTCCTACTTAATTGGTGGTTTCATTATTGTCCTTGCAGCAGTCCATTCCGCATCCTTCATCCATGCCTTCGCAGCTTTCACCCTCCTTGCAGCAGTCCATCCCGCCTTCGGGAGCGACTTTCTGGAGGTAGGGGATGTAAGCCTTGAGCCATGTGACTATGGCGGCGGACAGACCCTTGGAAGTCATGGTGGCACCGGTGATGGCGTCAATCTGGCTCTCACCCTGTGCTCCGCCCTTTACGATGGAGAGGGGAGCCTCCCCGGCGAAGTCCACTTTCTTTCCCACGAACTGGGCCCTGAAAGCGGGGTCGTCGGTAATCTTGGCGCCCAGGCCCGGAGTCTCGCTCTCATGGTCGAAGTATGCACCGACCACGGTCTTGAGGTCCTTGTCTAGGGCGACGTAGCCCCAGACGGGTCCCCAGAGGCCCGCTCCGTACACGGGAACCACGGTGACGGGAGTCCCTTCCTTGTCGAAGATGTAGACGGGAAGAGTGAGGTCCCCGCCTTTCTTCATTGCGCTATTCTGACCCTTGAGGGCATCCATCAGTTCGAGATTGGCCCTTTCGGTGGAGAGGTCAGCGACTTTCTCGCCTTTGGCGTTCACGGTGAAGGCCTGGCTGATCTTGTCGGCATAGATATCCAGGACAGCGTCATTGGACATCTTGGAGAGTTCGTCCTTGGTTGCGAACTGTGCGGCGGTGAGCATCTGGGAGATGGTCTCCGCCTTGATATTGGCATCCTGCCTGCTCTTGAGACCCTGGGCTGCAAGGGCGAGGACGGCTGCGACCACAACGACTATAATTGTCGTGTATACTATTGTATAAACATTTCCGTTGGTGTTCATATGCTTATAGTTTTGTCGTTGTCCCACTTATGCAGCGGAGGAATTCTTCTTTGCGCGGCGCTTAATCGCTGAGCTGGTCACGCAGTAGTCAATCAGAGGTGCGAAGGTGTTCATCAGGAGTATCGCGAGCATCATGCCCTCGGGGTATCCCGGGTTGAAGAGGCGTACAGTGACGCACAGGGCACCGATCAGGAATCCGTAGATCCATTTTCCGGTCTCGGTCTGGGCGGAGGTCACGGGGTCGGTCGCCATGAAGACGGTACCGAATGCGAATCCACCGAGAAGCAGGTGCATGTAGGCGGGAACCGTTGTCGCACCGCCTACCTGGCCAAGCCAGCCGACGAGAAGCGCACCGGCCACGGAGCTGACCATGATCTTCCAGCTTGCCACCCCTGTCCACAGGAGGATCACCGCACCGAGGAGGATGGCAATGACGGAGGTCTCACCCACGGAACCGGGGATGGTACCTGCGAAGAGGCTCCACATGTCCGTGCCGTACTGGGCCTGCACTCCCTCAAGGCCTTCTGAAAGGAAGGAGAGGGGAGTGGCGCCTGTGGCACCGTCGATGAGGGTCTCGCCCTTTCTCATGGCGATCCAGCTGGAGGAGCCGGACATCACTGAAGGATAGGAGAAGAAGAGGAATGCCCTGGTGAGCAGCGCGGGGTTCAGGAAGTTCATTCCGGTTCCGCCGAACACTTCCTTGCCGAATATGACTGCGAAAGCCACTGCGAGGGCAAGGATCCACAGCGGAGTCTCCACCGGGACGATGAGCGGGATGAGGAAACCGGATACGAGATATCCCTCGTTCACTTCCTCACCCTTGATCTGGGCGGATGTGAACTCGATTCCAAGACCTACGATGTAGGATACGAGGTACAGGGGAAGCACCCTGAGGAATCCGAACCAGAATGTGCCCCAGAATCCTGTTGTCGTGTCCCCGATTGCCAGGTTGTGCTGATAGCCGACGTTCCACATTCCGAAGAGGGCTGCGGGAATGAGGGCTATCACTACGATGATCATGACTCGCTTCAGGTCGACGGAGTCCCTGATGTGGGCACCCTTCGTCGTGACGGTTGCGGGCACTCTGAGGAAAGTGTCAAATGCGTCGACAGTCGAATGAAGGAATCCAAATTTGCCGCCCTTCTCGAAGAGTCCGGGCTTGTTAGTATTTTCTTCCATAAGTTTTATCTTCTTTGTTTACGCATTAGGACATTTCCTTGATCATAGTGTCGATACCCTTGGCTATGATGTCCTGGATATCGTTCTTGCTGGGATCCACGAACTCGCAGGTGGCGAGGTCCTCGGGAAGGACTTCGTAGATGCCGTATTTCTCCATGTCATCGATGTTGCCGGCAAGGCAGGCCTTGATGAGGTAGACGGGGAAGATGTCCATGGGAAGGACGTCCCCGTACACATTCGAGCAGACGAATGCCCTCACGCCGCCGTGGGTGTTGGTGTCGATGGGATATGTCTTCTTGGGGGTGAGCCATGAGAAGTAAGCCCTGGATGAGGAGAACTGCTTGGGACGGATGGGGTTTATCCAGCCAAGAAGCTCCCTCTCGCGACCTTCGCGAAGGATGGTAATCTGGTCGGAGAAGTATCCCAGGTAACCGTCCTCGCCGACGCTCTCACCGCTGAGGGCGTCACCGCTTACAAAACGCAGTTCGTTTGCGGTGGGGTCGTAGAATTTGCGCAGGCTCTTCACGGGGATTCCGGGCAGGGCGTCGACGTATGCGGGGTCGATTGCCATGGGGCCGGTCACTGCGATTTTCCTGCGGAGGTCAACTTTGCCGGTCAGAAGCAGTCTGCCGATGGCAACTGCAAGAACAGGGGACAGCGTCCAGACGGTGTCACCCTTCATGATGGGGGAGATGTGGCTAATCTGCACTCCGACGTTTCCGGCGGGATGCTTGCCGCTCACTTCATGGATGATGGCCCTCTCCACCTTGTGGAAAGGAGAGGATGAAGCGGTGGCCTTGCTTATTCCGACGTGGACTCCACCGGGGGTGAGCTTGCCCAGGGCGTCTACGCAGGCCTGGAAGGCTGCGAAGTCCTCGGAGAGGGTGTACTCGGTGTCTGCGGCAAGGGGTGCAGTCGAGAATGTGGAGATGAAAATTGCCTTGGGCGTGAGGGAGGGATCGGCAACGATTCCGTAGGGCCTCTGGACGAGGGCGGGGAAAAGACCTGCCTTGAGCAGCAGCTCCTTCACCTCCTCGGCCTTCATGCCACCGGGATTGTGGATCCCGAAATCCTGGTACTGGACCTTTTCGTCGGCTTTCACCAGGACTGCAAGCAACTTCCTTTTGTCTCCTCTGACGATAGCCTGAATCTCTCCGCTCACCGGAGAGCTGACCAGGAGGTCAGGGTTCTGTTTGTCGGCAAGAACAGGAGATCCTGCAAGGACCTTGTCACCTTCCCTCACGAGCAGCCTCGGGGCGAAGCCCTTGAAGTCGGTGGGCTTGATGGCGACGGTCTGAGGAACTATGGTCCCGCTTGTCTTGAGGGCGGCAGCCCCGCTCAGGGGGATTGTCAGCCCGCGTTTCAGATCGATGTTGTTTGACATTATGTGTTGAGTGATGATTGTTTGTCCGTAGGGCGAACTTCATGCATATCCGGGGGTCGCGCACGCACACGTGCGAAACCTATGATGTGTATGAACGGACAAAGTTACACATTTTTTGCATGTAAAAATGACTTTGGAAGGCCTAGGGCATGCAAAAGCCCCCTTTTGTGCTCTTTTTGTGGCCAAAAGGGGGAAGCTTCTATGTTTTGTGGGGCCTTGACCTATTTCGCCTGCAGGAAAGCCTTGACGTTTGCGATGGCCTTTGAACAGTCGGGAAGCATCTGGCGGGAGCCGTACTGCTCGATGGTGTACCATCCGTCGTAGCCTTGTCCCTTCAGGGTGGAGATAATCTGGGCGGTGGGGATGCAACCGTCCCCCGAAGGGGTGCAGGTCATGTCCTCGGCGCTCACCCTGTCCTTCAGGTGGACATGTCCCACCCTGGATGAAAACTGCGAGAGAGAAGAAAGTGCATCATCCCCGGCGAAGAGGAAGTTGCCGGTGTCAAAGACAAGGCCCAGTTTGTCCGAGCAAGAGAAAAGGGAGTCAAGGCAGGCGGTGTTGAAGCATATGGACCTGGGGTTGTCGAAGTCCTCGACCATGACACGGTATCCGAGGTCGGAGGCCCTTTTCGTGAATGCCGCAATCCTCCCCCTGATGGCATCCCTATCCTCCCCCGTGGCATCTTTCCCGACAAGTCCCGGGACAAGGAGCAAGTTCTTGTAGGAGTGCTCTTTCATGAAAGCGAGGGTCTTGTCCTCCAGGTCCTTCTGCTCTCCCTTGGAGTAGTCTATGTCCGTTATGGCGCAGGCATGGGCGAAGCCCAGGCTGTCAAGCACCCTTATGGACTCGGGGTCCTGGAAGACCCTGACGTCGGCACCCCTGTATCCCAGGTCCCAGAGCCTCTGGCAGACTTCCGCAAAAGGCAGCCCTTCCTGGTGGGCCATGGTCTCGATGTGGTCGCAGAAAATGGAAATCTTGGCCTCGCTTGCCTTGCGTGGGGTGCAGCCTACCGAGAGAAGCGCAGCCACGGACAGGGCAGTGACAACGGAGGCAACTAGCCTGGCGGGTGAAAGGTGGAATGTGTTTTTCATATTTTGTGCGTGTTTATGGCAGTTATCCCATGAAGAGGTTATATCCAGATTGTGGGCGTAAAATTACGGATAAAAAATCTTTTCTTCCAATAAGATAGAGGGAATTGGCTACACTGTATGTCCCCGCCCCGCATGATCAATCTAAAAACAAAAGCGGTCCATCGGGGCCGCTTTTGCTGTACATAATCCACCGAACAGAAGGCGGAAACGACACTTCCTAAGGAGGGTTTTTGTTGTCGGGTGGATAGATTTTTACGAACTTTGCACCGCACTCTAGGACCCCTGTTCCCCACGGGAACTTTGGGAAGTCCCTCTAAATAATTTACACACAAATACATGGCAGACCATTCCCCCTCGGAGGCAATCCTCCGAAACCTGGACCCCCAGCAGAAGGCCGCCGTCCTGCAGACGGAAGGCCCCGTGCTTGTAATTGCCGGGGCTGGATCCGGCAAGACCAGGGTCCTTACCAGCCGCATAGCCTATATCCTGGCGACTACTGACACCGACCCCGCCTCTATCCTCGCCCTGACTTTCACCAAGAAGGCCGCAAATGAGATGAAGGAAAGAATCGCCACTATGGTGGGCAGAAAGAGGGCGGCCCGTCTTACGATGGGCACTTTCCACTCCGTTTTCGCCCGCATCCTTCGTCAGTACGCCCACCTTCTCGGCTATCCCAGCACTTTCACGATATACGATACTTCCGATTCGCAGAACCTAATCAAGCGAATCATCAAGGAAAAGAATCTCGGCGACAAGGAGTACAAGCCCAAGGCCGTGCAGTCCCGCATTTCCGATGCGAAGAACAATCTGATATCCCCACAGGCTTATGTGAACAATCCCGCCGTCATGGATACGGACAGGTCGAAGAAGATGCCCCGTACCGGGGAAATATACCTGGCCTACCAGAAGGCCCTGAGGGAGAACGGGGTGATGGATTTCGATGACATACTGGTGAATATGGCACTGCTAGCGAGGGTCTCTCCCGATGCCTGGCGGGAAATAGCTTCCCGTTTCCGCTACATCATGGTGGACGAGTACCAGGACACGAACTATGCCCAGTACAAGATAGTGAGGGCGCTTACCCTCTTTCACAAAAACCTCTGCGTGGTGGGGGACGACTCCCAGTCCATCTACGCCTTCAGGGGAGCGAACATCCAGAACATCTTCAATTTCCGCAGCGACTACGCCCCGTGCAAGGTGTTCCGCATCGAGCACAACTACCGTTCCACGAAGGTCATAGTGGAGGCTGCGAACTCCCTTATCGAGCATAATGAGGGACGCATCCCCAAGGAGTGCTTCTCCACGGGGGAGGGCGGTGAAAAGATAAATATCATAAAGGCTTTCAATGAGATGGAGGAGGCGGTCCTTGTCACCCAGTCCATCCAGGCCAGGATACGCACTTCCTTCGCTGCGTACAGCGATTTCGCCATCCTGTACAGGACGAATTCCCAGTCCAGGGCAATTGAGGAAAGCCTTCGCAGAAGCAATATTCCGAATGTCATCCTCTCTGGGACCTCTTTCTACGATAGGACGGAGGTCAAGGACATGCTGTCGTATTTCCGGCTGGTGGTGAACCCTTCCGACAACGAGGCTTTCAGGCGCAGCGTCAACCGTCCCGCCAGGGGAATAGGGGATACCACTGTAGCTGCCCTTGACGAGGCCGCAAGGAGCCTGGGTGTCACGCTCCTTGAGGCCGCTTCCAGGGAGGACCTTCCCTCGGTAAGTTCCATAAAGAATGCCGGTGCGCTGAAGCTTAACTCTTTCGCTTCGATGATAAGGTCGCTGGTTTCCATAAGGGACACCGTAGATGCCGATGACCTCGCCAGGCTCATTTCCTCGAAAAGCGGGATGGTCGTGGCCTATAAGATGGAGCCTACGATGGAAAACCTCTCCCGTGCTGCCAATGTCGAGGAACTGGTTTCCTCGGTGGTGGATTTCGTGGCGAAGCGTCATGCGGAGTACTTTGAGCAGATGCAGTCCCAGTCCGACTCCTCCTCCTCTTCAACGCTCCCTTCGGAGGCAGTCCAGTATCCCCACGTCGGGCTCTCGGATTTCCTTGAGGACATCGCCCTTCTGAGCAGTGCCGAGAGCAAGGAGGAGGAAAACGCTGATTCTGACAATAAGGTGAAACTTATGACAGTCCATTCCGCCAAGGGCCTCGAGTTCCCCTACGTTTACATCATGGGGATGGAAGACGGGCTGTTCCCCTCCTATTTGCCGGGTGGCGGCATTCAGCAAAACGACCTCGAGGAGGAAAGGCGTCTTTTCTACGTGGCGCTGACAAGGGCGGAGAAGGCGGTCGAACTGTCCTACTGCACCCATCGCCTCCGTAACGGAAACCCCGAGACCCCTTCCCCCAGCAGGTTCCTCAGGGAAATCTCTCCCCGCTTCCTCGTAAGTCCCCTTCCCAGGGATGACTGGGGCAGCGATTCCCCGTCCCGGCGTTCACCTTCTCCTTCACCCTTCTCCAAACCTTGGCAGAGGCCTTCATCCTCCCCCTCGGGGCCCTCTTCCCCCTCGCCTGTGCGCCCTTCCGCCCCCGCCTGTGCGTCCACCGGAAAGAAGCTCGTCCCGAAGGCCAGCCTGCCTTCCTCTTCCTCCTCTTCTTCTTCCAGTAGCGCTTCCTCATCCTCTGGCAGGATCCTCGGGGTCTATGACCTAAGTGTCGGGATGAGTGTCGAGCACAAGTCGTTCGGACGTGGAGTGGTAACCGCTTTGGATATGGGGAAACAGATGGTCTCCGTGAAATTCCCTGTAGGTGAAAAGACGCTGATGGTGGCATTCGCCAAACTTAGGCTCCCGCAGGATTGACCTTAAAGTAACAGTATGCAAAAAAATAAATGCTTTACTATGCAAGGAAATTAGAAGTTGCGCAAAATGAGAATATGCAATCCGTTTTGACGCAAAGTCCATTTTAGGCGTTAGTAACAGTGTTCAGACAATTTCTTGCATAAATATCCAAATTATAAACGTTGTTCAAGAAGTTTAACGAAAGCCTGAAAAAAATCGTATTTTTTACTTATATAATTTGATTATCCTTTGCATTGTATTGAAAAAACGATATCTTTGCATCGAAGTTTTTCATAGTTTAAGTTTAGGTTAAGTAGGTGGGTGACGCAGTGATGCGTCACCCACTTTTCTACTGGGTGAAAACAGCAGGAAAACCGCCTCCTGTATCCCGACCGGGGACAAGGGAAGCGGCTGTTTCATTTTATGTGTGTCCTCTCCCGAGCGGTCCCTCTCCCCGTAGGGAAAAGGGACCGGGCGGAAAATACTAGTAACCGAAGATTTCCTCGAGGGTCAGGACTTTCACCTCACCCATGGTCTTCAGGAATCCCATATCCAGGTCACCTACTTCACCGAGGATGCCGTAGAAATAGGTCCTTCCCTTGATGCACTGCTCGTGGGTGGCTGCAAGGTCATCGAGGGTGAGAGTCTGGGCGGTCTCGAAGATGACGGGGTCAAGGCTCTCGGTAAGTCCGAGCTCCCTGTCACTGAGGTATGATGAAATCACGTTCCATCCACGGACCCTCTTGGTCCTCATCGATGATATGAGGGATGTCTTGGCGATTCCGAATGCGGCCTCGGAGCGGGGCATGTCCTCGATTATCTCCTTGAACCCGTTCACTGCCTTGACGAGCTTGTCGTTCTGGGAACCGATGCTGGCATAGAAGACATAGTTGTCATCCTTGAATGAAGGGGAAAGGTACATTGCGCCCGCGCTGTAGGCGAGAGCCCTGGATTCCCTCATCTCCTGGAAGACGATTGTGTTCATGCCGCCTCCGAAGTACTCGTTGAAGAGGTCCACCTTGGGCTCCAGGGCGGGGTCGAACTTATCGCCCCTGTTGGAGAACTGGGTGTAGTTGAACTGCTTTGAAGTGTAGGGTGCGACGAAGACCTTGGGGGCAGCGGTGCTGACATGGGCGGGACGGATCTTCTGGACCTTCTCCAGGTCGGAGGCGACCTTGTGTCCTGCGGTTACGGTTTCCTTCAGCTTGCTCTCGCTCATGGGGCCGTAGTACAGGACCTTGTGGTCCTTTGCGAAGAGGGAACGGACCTTGGAAAGAAGCTCTTCGGACGAAAGGGCAAGGAGGGCCTCATTTGAGAGAGTCCTGTCCTTGATGAACTTCTCGCCGTACATCATGTAGGAGTTCAGTGCGCTCAGGCATGCCCTCTGGTTCAGTTTGGAGTCCGCCCTTGCCTTCAGCTCGTTTGCTTTCAGGGAGCTGAGGACTTCTTCGTCTGCCACTGCGTTGTACACGAGGTCCTCCACGATGGAGAGGGCCTGGGGTATGTTCTCGCCAAGACCCCTCACACCCACTGTGGAGGAGGAAGGGGCGGCACTGAAGCTCATTGAGCAGGCGAGGGAGTACATCTCGGATGCAATCTGCTCGGGAGTCCTGGTGGGAGTGCCGAGATACTGGATGTAATCCATCGCAATTTTGAGAGCGGGGTCGTTGAGGGTTCCGAAGTCGGAGGAGAAGCGAAGGGTTGCGATGTCGTTATTGTCGTTGTGCTTGTAAAGAAGCTCAAGACCTTCGACCTCACCTACAGTCAGGTCCTTGGAGTAGTCAACGAAGACGGGCTCGATCGGGGCGGGAACGCATGCCTGGATGTCCTTCAGGAAGTCGCTCTGGAGGTCCCTGTTGGTCACGATGGGGGTGATTGCGGGAGCCTCGATCTTCTTGAGGGAAGGATCGTCACCGACTCTCTTGTACACTATCACACAGGCATTGGGGTCAAGATACTTGTTGGCCCAGTCGACGATGTCCTTCTTGGTCACCTTGGCTAGGCGGTCCATCTTCAGGGCGTCCACTTTCCAGTCGTTGCCGTTCACGAAGGAGTTCACGAACGCCATGGCGATGGAGGAATTCCTCTCGAGGGCCTGCATCTGGTTGAGCTTGAGGTTGTTGATGGTGGCCTTGATGAGGGACTCGTCGAAGTCTCCGCTGCGGAGTTTCTCGACCTCGGCGAGGAGGATGTCCTTGACCTCCTTCAGATCCTGTCCGGGGATGGGCATACCCATCATGAGCATCTCGGAGTAGTCGGCCAGTCCGTAGTTGAAGGCCTGGGCCATGAGGAGTTTCTGCTGCTGGACGATGTCAAGGTCGACAAGACCGGCGGTACCGTTATATAATATATAGGATACCATGTCGGAGATGTCGCTTTCGATGCTGGATTCCCCGGGGGCCCTCCAGGAGAGCATGGTGAACTCCGCATCGTTTCCGACAACCTCAAGTTCTACGGGAGAGGTGATGGGCTCTTCCTTCTCGAAGGTGAAAGCGGGCAGGTTCTCGTTGGGCTGCCAGTCACCGAAGTACTTCTTGATGATGGAGAGCATCTCCTCGGGATTGAAGTCACCGGCTACGCAGATGGCTGCGTTGTTGGGAACGTAGTAGGTGGCGTTCTGCTTCTTGATGGCGGTGATGTCCGGGTTCTTGAGGTGGTTCTGCGTTCCGATGACGGTCTGGGTACCATAGGGGTGGTTCTTGAAGAGGACTGCGTCAATGGCGTCGAGGGCCTTCTCGGTGTCATTGGTAAGACCCCTGTTGTATTCCTCGTACACGGCCTCGAGCTCTGTGTGGAAGCCCCTGATGACCATGTGCTTGAAGCGGTCGGACTGCACCTTCGCCCAGTTCTCTATCTGGTTGGAGGGAATGTCCTCTGTGTAGCAGGTCACGTCATCTGAAGTGAAGGCGTTGGAGCCCTGGGCACCGATGAGGGCCATCATCTTGTCGTACTCATTGGGGATTGCGAGCTTGCTGGCCTCGTAGCTTATGGAATCTATCCTGTGATAGATGGCCTTTCTCTCGGCGGGGTCGGTCTTGGTCCTGTACACGTCGTAGAGGGACTGGATCTGGTCGAGAAGGACTTTCTCCTTTTCATAGTCGGTGGTTCCGAACTGCTCGGTACCCTTGAACATGATGTGCTCCATGTAGTGGGCGAGTCCGGTGTTGTCGGCGGGGTCGTTCTTTCCGCCGGTCCTCACTGCGATGTAGGTCTGGATCCTGGGAGTCTCCTTGTTGACGCTCATGTACACCTTGAGGCCATTGTCCAGGGTGTAGATCCTAGCCTTGTAGGGGTCTCCTTTCACGGTCTCGTACTCCTTGGCGCAGGAGCCCAGAAGCACGGTCGATACTGCCGCCACAAGAAGGACGGACAGTGCCGAAAAAAGTTTTTGGGAATGTTTCATTTTATTGTATAATGGTTGTTTACAAGTTCTTATGGGGTGGGCTCACTTGGAAGAGAGAGCAGCTCTTTAATGGCCGGAAGAATCTGCAGGTCGGCAGGAAGCCACTCTACGTCCATCAGAGTGGAAGAGTCAAGCCAACGGGCTGCCTCGTGCTCAAGGAGGGAAAGATGCTCGTTTTCGTCCAGGGAGCAGCGCAGGCACTGCATGTCCAGGTGAAAATCCGGATAGTCATAGTGGATGGTGCCAAGGGACTCTTCCACTGCTATCCTGCAGCCGAGTTCCTCGTAGATCTCCCGCTCAAGAGCCTGCCGGGGGCTTTCCCCGCTCTCTATTTTACCTCCTGGGAACTCCCACATATGGCGCATGGGACCGTAGCCCCGTTGGGTAGCGAATACCTTGGAGTCCCTTATTATCACTGCAGCCACTACGCTTACAACCTTCATCGTCTGCTTTTCAGTATGTATGAAGTGGGCACTGCCCACTTGATATAATAGTCTTTAGACGGTCCTTCCTGACCGACCGCGGTGCAAAGTTATATCAAATAAATTCTATTTCGGTAAACGGGATGCCCTTTTGACGCAGAAGATAAAAATTATGGCTCATAAGTAACAGGTTTTCGCTGTCATTCTCCCCCCTGGGAGGACGGCCTGGGGAAGGGGTGAACAAAATACAGTTATGCCATCCATTCTTGTCAATAAGTGCTAAATTTGTATCCCATATGAAGACGAAAAACTATGAAAACAGACACCAAGGACACTTATGCAATCATAAATCTGGAAGAATACTTCCCCACCGGCGAGGGCGGCACCTCCATTACCTATAATAAGAAAGACGGCACCTCCCTTGCCAAGCTCTTTATCCCCGGTTTTCAGGCCGATACCGCCGCAAGGGAGTTCCACATAAGTGAGACCGTCCACTCCCTGGGCATCCCTTCACCCCTTCCCATCCGCCTGATTACCGACGGGAAGAGGTTCGGGGCGGAGTACGAACTCATCGCCCCCAAGCGTTCCTTCACAAGGATAATATCCGAGGAAAGGGACAAACTGGAGGAGTTGAGCATCCGTTTCGCCCACATGGCCAAGGATCTGCACTCCACACCGGCCCCCACTTCCGCCCTTCCTTCCATGAAGGACCTCATGGCAGGATGGATAGAGGAGCACAGGGACCTTCTCACCGATGAGGAGTACGGGGGACTGCTGGGATTCCTCGGAAAAGTGCCCGAAGTGGATACCTGTCTTCACGGGGACCTTCATATCGGCAATGTCATACGTACAACGGGGCGTGACCTCTGGATAGACCTCGGCGACTTCGCATACGGGGATCCCAGGTGGGACCTTGGGATGATGTACTATGCCTGTAATTCCTTAAGTGACGAGAGGCTGGATAGCATTTTCCACAATGACAGGGCGACGATGCGCAGTCACTGGGAGATTTTCGCCAGGGAGTATTACGGCGTATCCTCACAGGGTGACCTCCAGGAGATAGAGCATGGGCTGCTGCCGTTCATAGGAACCAAGTTGTTCTATGTCGTTACAAAGCTCACTCACACCAAGTCACCGTTCACTTCCGGCATTATCAAGAAGTTCGTAGTGGACTATTAGAAAGTTCCACCGCTCACTTACTGCAACAAAGGGCCCGGGCACTGCCCCGGGCTGTCCATTTTTCAGCGCTGCCACTGGGTTTAAGCCTCAAATAGGTAGGCTCAATACTTGTGAACGGGCATAATGAAAGCCTCGCAACTCATTATCTATAATGTCGTTACGAGGCTTGGAGCGGAATACGAGGTTCGAACTCGCGACCTTCGGCTTGGGAAGCCAACGCTCTACCAACTGAGCTAATTCCGCAACTATTGTGGGGGAGGACCCTCACTTGGTGGTGCAAAGTAAGTGATATTTTTCCGAAAAGAAAAATTTATTGGACTTAATTTGCGACGTGCCACCTACGGGTCCACACCCCCAGTCCATCGAAAGGCCCCTACTTGAGCCACTGTGCGGTTGCCTTGTCGCACAGGCCCAGGAAATGTCCCTTCAGCGTGTTCCATTCATAGTAAGGACCGAACAGGGGCTCCACACCGGGAATGAGGACTTCCTTCTCGTTGTACAGGACCTTTGTCAGCACTTCTCCCTTTTTGTTCCGGTAGAATATCATCTGGCAGTTCGTAGCCATCGGTATCTGGAGTCCTGCGAACCAGCCCATTTCGTGAGCCTTCTTGTAAGGGAATGTCCTGCTGAGGGGATCGTCTATCCCGAGAAGAGCGAAGAGCGGAAGGATGGAGGTGTCATGCCCGAAACGCAGGTCGGCAGCACGGCGGCTCCCGGGCGCAATTGCTGCGTCCGCTTTCTCGATGAAGTCCTTCAGCAGGGGGATGATGGCATAGCGGATTGTCTCCCCGTTTTCCTCGGAGCCTGCCCACATCCTGTAGATGGAGTCGTTCCCGCCTGCCCACAGGTATACAAGTTCCTCGGTGGTGAAACGGGAACGGAGAATTTCGATGTCGGTATCGAACAGCTGGCAGAGCCCGCCTGCGTTGAAGATGCCCTTTACGAAAGGCTCCGGGTTGCCAAGGACCTTGAGGGCTGCATCCATGTCAGTGAAAAGAGGGGTCAGGAAACGGGTGAAGTCATAGCCGGGGGTACCGGTTGCGGGAGTGTATTTGGGCTGGGGGTCATTGGGATTCGGGAAGCGCATCCCGGCGGGGAAGGATGGACGCTGCGGTGCGGGGTCTGAGGGCCTTCGGATGTTGAGGCTGGGGTTTATGTAGCTCATGTACTTCTGGGCGGAGGAGAATGTGAACTGCTCCTTGGGATAGATTTCCTTGAGGCGGTACGTGAAGTTGCACATGCTCATGATGCAGCGGAAGTTGGTGCTGGAGAAGCAGTCAACCTCAGGTCTGTTCCTGTCCTTGAATACGGAAGGGTACCTTCTTGCCATTCTCTCGGCCAGCTTGCGGTGCTCCTGGGCCCCGACCGTGGTAAGGGAACCTTCCATCCCTACGTGGGCATCCACTATCTCGTTGACCTCGGAGTAGAGCTTCTCTCCCGTGGCGGTCAGGAGCCCCAGGGAATCCAGCTGGTGGAAAGCTGCCTGGGCGTCCTTCGCGAAGGTGTGGTTCAGTTCGTAACGCGATCCATGGCGTCCGTAATGGGATATATAGAAAGGTTTGAAACCCTTGGGGACGGGGGAGTCGTAGATCTCATGGAATTCGTAGGAGTGCATGTTATTTGCAACCCTGTCGGGATTCTCGGAGAAGAACTGCATGGGGTCCTGTGCGAAGATGGTCCCGCATATGGCAAGAAGGACTGCGGTGAGGGTCAGGGAACGCTTCATATGACTGTTTAATTTAGGTGAACGGGAATAAGTGTAAAATGTACAACTTCAAAGGTAGCGATTCTTTTTGATATCCTGTCACCCTCCCTGTACTTTCCCCACGGAAAAAAAGTCCCGGGCTTCGAAGTGGCAGTCCGGGACTTTGGTTGTGCATGCTGCACGGATTCATGGGGATGGCAATATCCAGGCCTTTCACATCACCCCGTGAAAGAGGAACCCCTCCATAACTCAATCATGACCCTATTCAATTGAAGGAGTACCTGATGCCTGCATTGATTGTCAAGCCTATGGGGTTTTCAGTATAGTAATGCTCCAGGTTTGTGTTCTTGCCTTTGTACCATCCGATCTGGGGTTCCGCGAAGATGGACAGGCCGAGGGGGAGGGTGAATTCCACACCTGCGCCGCCTTCCACGGAGAATAGGAGGTCCTGTTCTTTCTTGGTCTCGGTGTTCGCGGAATCTCTCAGCCCTATCTTTGCGAGGGTGTATCCCGTGGCACCTGCCCTGAGGTACAGGTTCCACCACTCCCCGGAGAGGATGCTGTATTCCACCCCGAGAGGGATGCCCACGTAGATGAGTTCCTGGGTCGCGGTTATCTTGGCCCCTGCCCCGGAGAGTTCGGATTTCATCCAGAGCACTCCCACTCCTCCCTCGAGGGAGAGGCGTCCCGGGAAGGAGTATCTTCCCATTATGGAAGTCTTCAGGGGAAGGGAATGGCTGAAGGTTCCTTTCACCGGACCGACATTGCTGATCCCGGACATGGCATAGTAGTCGTAACTTCGGAAATTCGTTGCCTTTGTATTCGTGTCATCCTTTCCGCCATAGGAGGAGCCGAAGCCTCCGTTGTAGTATGCGGAAGGAGCGTACGACGGGTATAGGAAAGATGCGGATCCATCTCTGGTAATGACCTCGCCGCCTTGGGCGTCAGCGCCGATGCCGAAATTCCCGCGGGTGTCAATGGAGAAGGCACCCCGCTTTCCTGCGGGGGCAGGGTTTCCCCCGGAGGAGATTCTGGCCCAAATCCTGGAGTTGTCCTCCGCGGTTCTTTCCTTCGGCCGGGCAGGTGAGATGGTCCCATCCGAGGGAGCGGTTATGGAACGGGGTATCCTGCCGCTGCCTCCAAGCGTGGAAGAGACTTCCCCGGTAGGGACTCCCCCTGAAATCGAAGGTATGGTGTAGAATGGTTCCCTGGCGGGGGATATGGGGCCGTCGGAGGAGGAGGACTTCCCGGTCCCCGGTCCCCGCTTCCCTGCCTTCGCATCGGAGAGGAGCGGCCTCCCGGATGGAGCCTTGATGACGGGGGAGGACTTAGGGGAATTATCTTTGATGGTGGGGGAGCCTTCCGCAATCAGCGGAGAGTCCACCTCGACGGAGGGCGCTGGCGCACTGTCCGGGGGGACTGCCACCCCGAAGGGTTCATTGTTATCGACGACGACCTGACCGGGGGAATTCCTCAGGGCATCCCTCCTCGTGAAGAGGAATACCCCAAGAAGGAGTGCCGCTGCGGCACCCATTACAGGGAGCAGGACCCGAAGCGGGACTGCTTGGCGCTTTGTCTTCTCTGCGGGAAGAGTGTCAAGGCGCCCTTCGATAGACTTCCACACGCCGTCCGAGGGCTTCTCCCCGAAATCTTCGAGGAGATCCCCCATGCGGGAAGTCCAATCTTCATAGTTCTTGTTGCCTTTCACTTTTCTTCCTTTTGAGAGGTGTAACTTCTGATCTTTTTTGCGAGCAGGGCCTTGGCCCTGGAATACTGGGACGCCGACGTCCCTACCGAAATCCCCAGTCTGGCGGAAATCTCCTTGTGGGAGAGTTTCTCGAAGACGTACAGGTTCAGAACCGTCCTGTACCCGTCCGGGAGCGACTGGATCATCTCTTGCAGGGCGGCGGGCGGTATCCCGTCAAGGGGCGGCGGGTCATCTTCCTGCGGTATGTCATCGGGCAGCTGCGGGAGCAGTTCCATGGTGGAGAGCCGTTTCCGTTTCCTCAGGAACATCAGGGCCTCGTTCACGCATATCTTCCTCATCCATGCTCCCAGGGACCCTTCCCTCTTGGGGGTGAAAGAGTCCATGGAAGAGAATATCTTGATGAGGGAATCCTGCAGGATGTCCTCTGCGTCCGTCTTCTCGGGAACGTATCTTCTGATGTTCCCGAAAAGGGATGGGGCATAGGCATCATAGAGCTGACGCATGCCAGCCCGGTCTCCTTGTTGGATAAGCCGTATTAGTTCCTTCTCTTCGATAGCTCTGAGTACTCGGGCTGCAATATTACCTCTTTTCCTACAAACAAAATGCACTTCCCCGTCATTCCTTGCATCCCCGAATGAAAAAATTTCGCATTTTTGTTGAAAATTTATTGTAGCGCCCTTTTTAGCCATGCCGGAACATATCCATTCTTCCTCACAGTCGCACCCCTCTCACCCCTCCACCGACCACCCAAGGGACGTGGATATCCATCTTCTGATGGAGGAGCACGGAATCAGGCCCACCCCCAACAGGGTGCTCGTGGCGGATGCCCTGTGCCGTTCACCTCGCCCTATGTCCATGACCGAACTCGAGGACGAACTGGAGAGCGTGGACAAGAGCGGTATCTCCCGCACCCTTGCCCTTTTCAGGGAACACCGCATGGTCCATGTCCTGGAGGACGGCTCGGAGTCGGTGAGGTATGAACTGTGCCTCAGTCACGATGAGGGCCATGACGAGGATGCCCATGTACATTTTTACTGCAATTCATGTAGGAGGACATTCTGTCTTTACGACATCCCGATACCTGGGATTTCCCTGCCAAGGGGCTATACCCAGGATGGCGTGAACTACATGATAAAGGGACTTTGCCCGGAGTGCTCGGGCAAAAAATAACGCTTTTCCGTCTGCCACTTCCCTCGAATTTCACCCCATATAAGGCCTTTTCACCCCAAAAAAGGCCTTTTCCAGTTATAATTGCCCCGTCTGCCACATAGTTTTGGCGGGCTCCTCCGGTCTTGATAATTTCGTATCGGATTTGAAAGGGGGGAATCATTTCGGCCTTCCCGAAACCCCGCTTTCCATATGTATCCACGGAATTGTTTTAGACTTGAAGATGATAGAAAGATTTCTTGAAAAGACGACTTTCTCCTCTTACGAGGATTTCTGCGAGAACCTTCGTTTCAAGGTTCCCGGGAATTTCAACTTCGCATATGACGTGATGGACGAGTGGGCTGCCTCCCACCCCGACAAGCTGGCCCTCCTGTGGACCGACGACAAGGGGGAATGCATCCGTTTCACGTTCGGGGACCTGAAAGCCCTTTCCGATAAGACCGCCTCATATTTCATGTCCCTGGGCATTGGCCGGGGTGACATGGTCATGATAATGCTCAAGCGCCGCTACGAGTTCTGGCTGACGATGCTGGCTCTCCATAAGATCGGTGCCGTCGCCATTCCCGCCACGCATCTTCTCACGGGGCACGATATAGTCTACCGCAACAACAGGGCCTCCGTAAAGGCCATCATCTGTGCGGGTGAGAAGGTCATTACCGACCACATCATCGAGGCGATCCCGGAGTCTCCCACCGTTGAGATTCTCATAAGCGTCGGTCCCCATGTCCCCATCGGGTTCCATGACTGGCACGCCGAGTGGGATGAGTGCGAACCTTTCGTGCGTCCCGCCTTTGTCAACAACAACGAGGACACGATGCTCATGTACTTCACATCCGGGACTTCCGGCAACCCCAAGATGGTCGCCCATGATTTCCTGTATGCGATGGGACACCTGGTGACGGGGGTCTTCTGGCACAACCTCGGCGAGGATTCCCTGCACCTCACCATATCCGATACCGGATGGGGCAAGGCTGTCTGGGGGAAGCTCTACGGCCAGTGGTTCGCGGGAGCGGCGGTCTTCGTGTATGACCATGAGAAGTTCACGCCCTCGGATATGCTCCGCCAGATCCAGGACTACCGTGTGACATCGCTGTGCGCACCTCCCACTATATACCGTTTCCTCATCAAGGAAGACTTCTCGAAGTATGACCTCTCGTCGCTTCGCTACTGCTGTACGGCTGGCGAGGCCCTGAACTCGGCAGTTTTCGATACGTTCAAGGAACTTACCGGTCTTGAACTGCACGAAGGGTTCGGACAGACTGAGACCACTATGACTCTCGGTACCTTCCCCTGGATGAAACCCTGTCCCGGTTCCATGGGCAAGCCCAATCCCCAGTATGATATTTGCCTGCTGGATCCCGACGGGAATCCCGTCCCGGACGGGCAGAGAGGTGAGATAGTGGTGAGGATCGACCCCTCCAAGGGCAAGCCGCTCGGACTGTTCAAGGGTTACTACCGTGACGAGGAGCTCACCGCGAAGGCCTGGAGGGACGGAATGTATCATACGGGAGACGTTGCCATCAGGGACTCCGAAGGCTACTTCCATTATATCGGGAGGAATGACGATGTCATCAAGAGTAGCGGCTACCGCATCAGCCCTTTCGAGGTGGAGAGCGTCCTGATGAAGCATCCCGCAGTCGTGGAGTGCGCCGTTACCGGGGCTCCCGACGAAGTCAGGGGAATAGTGGTGAAAGCCACGGTTGTCCTCGCCAAGGACTGGGTCCAGCGCAAGGGCGATGCCCTGGTTAAGGAACTCCAGACTTTCGTGAAGACCAATACCGCACCTTATAAATATCCGAGAATAATAGAGTTCTGTGACGCTCTTCCGAAGACCGTATCCGGCAAGATACGCCGAGTGGAAATCAGGGAGAACGATCGCAATCTTTCCATTCAGGAAGGTATGCGTCTCCTCAGGGAGAAGGCCTTCCGCAGTACCCCTTCAGCCTGGTCATGCAACAATGTCGGCTGGATGGAATCGGTCCTGTAAGCATCTCCAATGTACTTATACCTAGCCTGGACGGATCTCTTGTGAAGGAGGTCCGCCCCTTTTTTGTGTCCACCGCCCACATTGCAACCAGGTTGCAGGAATATCCCCGTACTTTTGCATCGAAAAGAAAGGGAAGGACCTTTCTTTAATAAGTTTAAGTACTTGATAATAAAAGATATAGATATGAAAGAAGAAATGAAGGGCAATTCTTCCGCTCTTGAGGAAGAAGTGAAGGGCGCAGAAAATGAGCTGGGTGGGGGCTCTTCCTGCCACCACTGCGACCATGATAACGAGCACGGACATCACCACCATCATCATGACGAAGAGGGACATGAATCCCATCATCATCACCACCATGAAGGAGAAGGGGAGAGCAGGGAGACTGTCGTGAAGATCATCGTGGGAGCGGTGCTTCTCGTAGCGGCGATAGCAGTCGAGAAAACTCTCAATCTTCCCACATGGGCGCTGCTCCTTGTGTATCTCGTCCCTTATCTCGTGGTCGGTTGGGAGACACTTAAAGAAGCTGCCGAGGGGCTTTCCCACGGCGATGCCCTGGATGAGAACTTCCTTATGAGCATAGCTACTATAGGTGCCCTGGCAATCGGGTTCCTGCCCGGTGCCGCGACCCAGTTCCCCGAGGCGGTGTTCGTGATGCTGTTCTTCCAGGTCGGCGAACTCTTCGAGGGAATAGCTGAGGGACAGAGCAGAAGGTCCATTTCCCATCTTATGGACATCCGTCCTGACAAGGCGACGGTCCTTCGTGACGACATGCCACTTGAGGTTCATGCCGAGGATGTGAAGGTAGGGGAGTGCATCCTTATCCGTCCCGGCGAGAGGGTTCCCCTGGACGGTGAGATTCTGGAAGGGGAGTCAAGCCTGGATACGGTCGCGCTCACAGGGGAGAGTGTTCCCCGCACGGTGAAGGTGGGAGACGATGTGGCATCGGGTTGCGTCAATCTGTCCGGCGTCCTGAAAGTAAAGGTAGGGAAAGAGTTCGGTGAGAGTACGGCATCCAAGATCCTCGACCTTGTCCAGAATGCATCATCCAATAAGTCCCGTTCCGAGAACTTCATCACACGCTTTGCAAGGGTGTATACCCCGATAGTGGTGGGCCTTGCAGTCCTGCTTGCAATACTCCCTCCCGTCTTCCTTGGGTTCGACCAGTTCTCGACCTGGCTGTACAGGGCGCTGACCTTCCTCATCGTATCATGTCCTTGCGCCCTGGTACTGAGTGTCCCCCTTGCTTTCTTCGGCGGAATCGGCGGGGCTTCCCGCAAGGGTATCCTTGTGAAAGGCTCCAACTATCTTGAGGCGCTGGCCAAGACGGATACCGTGGTATTCGATAAGACGGGTACCCTTACGGAGGGTGTCTTCGAGGTCACCGCAGTCCATCCCGAGGTCATGGATGAAATCGAACTCCTTCATATAGCCGCCCATGTCGAGCGCCATTCCAATCATCCCATAGCTCTCTCCCTCAAGGCAGCCTATCCCAATGAACATGACGACTGCTCGGTAGAGGATGTGACAGAGATCTCTGGGGAAGGAGTGAAGGCGGTCGTGAACGGCAGGGAAGTCTGTGTGGGCAACTCCAGGATGATGGAGAGGATAGGTGCCGCATGGAGGCCTTGCGAGAGGACCGGGACCATCGTACATGTAAGTGTGGACGGAGAGTATGCAGGTCACATAGTCATATCTGACAGGGTCAAGGAGGACTCGGCGCAGGGAGTGGCAGAACTGAGGAAAGAGGGAGTGCGCAAGACTGTCATGCTGACGGGTGATAGCGAGGAAGTCGGAAAGAGCGTTGCCCTTAGCCTTGGACTGGATGAGTATTACTGCGGACTTCTTCCTGCGGACAAGGTGTCACATGTCGAGCAGCTCATATCGAGGAAAGATCCCAAGGGAACTCTCGCATTCGTGGGTGACGGAATCAATGATGCACCGGTCCTTGCCAGAGCCGATGTCGGAATAGCTATGGGCGGACTCGGTTCCGATGCGGCAATCGATGCGGCGGATGTGGTCCTAATGGATGACAAGCCTTCCAAGATAGCCCAGGCAATAAGGGTTGCGAGAAAGACTCTCGGCATAGCCAACATGAATACTTGGTTCGCCATTGGGGTCAAGATTGCGGTCCTCTTCCTTGCTGTCTTCGGACTCGCCCCGATGTGGCTTGCAGTCTTCGCTGACGTAGGTGTGACAGTCCTCTGTGTGCTGAACTCTATGAGAGCACTGAGATAAAGGCCCCTCCGGAAATTGATTCCATAAGACTCGGACGGCATCATACCTGATATGCGGAGCATCTCGTACGGACGGGGTGCTCTGCGTGCCTTTTCCACCAGGAACGGTAAAGTACTGCTAGCCAGTCTGCTTCTCTGTCATCAGATGGGGCTAGGACGGTTTTGTCAC
Organism: uncultured Bacteroidales bacterium; assembly: GCA_905235445.1. Lineage (GTDB taxonomy): Bacteria > Bacteroidota > Bacteroidia > Bacteroidales > UBA932 > Cryptobacteroides. The sequence continues at coordinate 6,453 of CAJOLJ010000038.1, read as the reverse complement.
CCTATGTCCCGGGCTTGGTATTCCACGGGAAGAAAGGTTGTGTGTTCAACAATAGGCGCCACTATACCCTACAAAGTGCGTGTAAACGCAACTCGGACAACATGTACGGAATCCGGCCTCGAAAACGGCTTTCGTCCAGGTTTCGACCGCAAAATACAGCTAACGCCTTATCCCCTAGTTTATACGCGAATAAACGTCACCCGCACTTTTCAAAGGTTGATGATTACTTTATGAGTTCGTCAAATTGGCAAAACGTATGGGCTGCTCGCAGCAGTATGTTTCCAACTTGCTGAAAGGCAGTTCCAATATGACGTTTGAGACCATAGCCCGCCTGGAGAACGCCTTAAGTATTGACCTGGTCAAAACGGCCCTTACTTGCGTTAGCGGTTATGGTACAACTGTAATCTCCCGCCCCCAATACCTAAGTGATTCGGCTGGGGAACAGCTTAGTACGGATATCAATACTGGTGATCTTGTTTGTGGTTACAAGAAAAGAAAGTACGCTAAGAAATAAATGATTATCACCTTCTTTGCCATTCAGTCCGGATTAGGCATGTGTCCGTACACCTTATGATGTCCCATTCGCCCCCACTCCAAAGAGAGCCTGATTTTAGTAGGTGTTCGGATAAAAATGCTAAATTTGCCATGATATGCTTTCCGTATACGGATGGCTTTTGGAGGCAATACACAGTACAGTACAAATACCACACACTTTTCACGTACAAATGAAAAACAGCAATTCCCCGAATCCCCTGTATCTGGGGTCCATTGTCCTCGTCGCAGTTATCGGAGGACTCCTCTTCGGATACGATACCGCGGTAATCTCCGGTGCCGAGAAGGGTCTGCAGGCCTTCTTCCAGGGGGCAAGTGATTTCAATTACACAGACGCAGTACATGGTTTCACCACCTCAAGCGCACTTATCGGCTGTATCATCGGCGCCTTCCTTTCAGGTCTGATGGCTTCCAAACTGGGTCGTAAGAAATCCCTGTTCATCGCAGGTATCCTCTTCTTCCTCTCCGCCCTGGGTTCCTTTGCCCCTGAGTTCCTCTTCTTCGAGAAGAATGTCCCCACCTTAGGACTTCTGGTAGCTTTCAACCTCTATAGGGTTCTGGGCGGTATCGGTGTCGGTCTTGCTTCGGCTCTGTGCCCTATGTACATCGCAGAGGTCGCCCCGGCAAACAAGAGGGGTATGCTTGTGTCCTGGAACCAGTTCGCAATCATATTCGGTCAGCTAGTCGTTTACTTCGTCAACTTCCTCATTGTCCATGCCCATGCCAATGATCCCGCAATAGTGGAGTGGACAACAAAGGTCGGCTGGAGAATGATGTTCGTCAGCGAGTGCGTACCGGCAGGTCTGTTCGCACTCCTTATCCTCCTCGTTCCCGAGACTCCCCGTTACCTGGTTCTCAGCGGACAGGATGACAAGGCTCTTGGCGTCCTTACCAAGATTAACGGCCTGGGGAAGGCAAAGGAGATTCTCTCCGAGATCAAGGCCACCACGGTGGAGAAGACCGAGAAGATCTTCGCTTACGGTTTCATAGTGGTGTTCATCGGATGCATGCTCTCCGTGTTCCAGCAGGCCATCGGAATCAATGCGGTGCTGTACTTCGCACCAAGGATCTTCGAATCCATGGGTGTGTCCAACAACATGCTGTTCACGGTGATAATGGGTGTAATCAACATTACCTTCACCCTCGTTGCCGTGTTCACGGTCGAGAAGCTCGGACGTAAGCCCCTGTTGATTACCGGATCTCTGGGCATGGCCCTTGGAGCCCTCGGCGTTGCACTGTCCAATGTTGTTGCGGGTATGCCGGCAGTCATCCCGGTCATCAGCATCATGCTTTACAGTGCATGCTTCATGTTCAGCTGGGGCCCCATCTGCTGGGTGTACATCTCTGAACTGTTCCCCAACACCATCCGTAGCCAGGCTACCGCCATCGCCGTGGCCTTCCAGTGGATCTTCAACTTCATCGTATCCTCCACCTTCGTACCGATGTACAACATGAAACTCGGTGCGATGGGTGACAGCTTCGGCCATTTCTTCGCCTATGCCCTCTACGGAGTAATCTGCATCATCGCGGCCATCTTCGTCTGGAAACTCGTTCCCGAGACCAAGGGCAAGACACTCGAGGATATGACAAAGCTCTGGCGGGACCGTCAGGCAAAGAAGAAAGCATAGCTCTTTTCGGCTTAGCAGCAGGAAGCCCCCCGGGAGGATAATTCTCCACGGAGGGCTCCTTTCTTTTTGACAGGGGAGAGGGGAAGGGGGCTTTCCCTCTCCTGGGGTCCGATAATGGTTTTACGATTTCCTACTGCGGGATGTCGTAGTAGTACAGGATGTCCGCTTTGCGGAGGGGATAGTAATTGCTGCCGTCCTCGGTTCCTCCTACAATCAGGACACCTCCGTCGGGAAGCAGCCTCTTGCCGGCCGCGGTTACGTCGCGCCCCAGGGAAGCTGTGGCAACCTCGTCCATCGTGTCCAGGTCGAATATCCTGACAAGACCGACGGCTGTGCCGTCTTTGGTGGTCATTGAGAATAGGTACAAGAGGTTCCTGTCCCTGTCCACGAGAAGGTCGGAAGCGTAATAGTATTCCAGTCCATCATACTCCTTGGGGAGGTCGATGAGTTTCTCGAAGGACTCGTCCGCGGGATTGAAGGATGCCAGGCAGTTGCCCGAGCCGGTCGTGGTAGCCATGATGAAGATATACTTCCCGTCAGCGGTCCTCATGTCCTCCATCATTGAGGACGAGGCGCCGTACTGACAGAGAGGTACGTATCCACTCAGGGGGAATATCTCTTTTGCGCTTATGCTCCCGCCGGATGCGGGGTTGAACTTGTACACCTGGGCGTTTCCGTCGAACCTGGCGCCGTAGTTGTCCCATCCTGCGACGAGCAGGGCTCCTCCGTCAGGTGTGGGGAAGATAAATGGGCTGCAGGGTTGGTTGCTCATATCGCCGCCCGAAAGGTGGAAGGTCCCATCTGCGTGGCTGAATACATCAGCATGCAAGGAGTTTTCATACCAGTTTCCGGCGATAAGCACATCCCCGCCAGATAGGAGCGCACCTCTCGCCCAAGCCCTGTGGGTGAGCATTGAGGGGCCTACGGATATTGTACCGGTGGCAGGGTCGTAAATGTGGGTTACAGCGCTCTGCCCAACTCCGAAGGAGGAACTGCAACCCCCTGCAATGAGGGTCTTCCCGTCTGAAAGGGGCACCTGTGCGGCCAGGTCGTGGAAGATTCCCCCGGCAATCACGGTCCACTGCCCGTCCTTGTACATTTCCGCAGTGCCGGCAAGGTCGAACCAGTCCGTATGTCCGCCCAGGACTATGTATTTGTCCCCGTCCACAATCAGTGCGGGGGCAATCTTGCCCTCAGATATGTCCGGAAGGTTCACGATCTTTATTTTCGAAGGGGAAGTGGGGGCGGTAACGGTTACGGTGCAGAGTGCCTTGACATTCCCGACCGAGGCTATTATGCTCGTGGAACCCGGGGCCACTGCCGTGACCTTCCCGTTGTCGACCGTTGCCACGAGAGGGTCATCGGAGGACCAGACGACAGTCTTGTCGGTGGCATTGTCAGGGGATACAACGGCACTTAGGGTGGCTTCATCCCCTACGAGCATGTCCAGGGAAGAGGGATTGATGCTGACAGAGGTGACAGGAATGACTTTGGCCGCTACCGACACTGCGCAGGAGGCGGTCTTTCCTCCGTCATCGGTCTTGACTGTTATGACCGCGTTTCCGGCCCCGACGGCCTTGACTTTCCCGTTGTCTACGGTGGCAACCGAGGGGTTGTCGGTGGACCAGGTCACATTCTTGTTGGTGGCATTCTCCGGTGTTACGCTAGCCACCAGGGAGGCCTCGTCCCCTTCCGTCATCTCGAGGTTCGCCTTGTCCAGGCTGACGGATGCAACTGCAACTATGGGCTCCGCTACGGTTACGCTGCAGGTGGCACTCTTCCCGCCATCCGCGGTTTTTACCGTAATCTTTGCCGTTCCTGCACTCTTGGCGGTCACTTTCCCGTTGGATACGCTGGCGACTGCATCATTGTCGGAAGACCAGGTTACGGCCTTGTTCGCGGCATCCGCAGGCATGACCGTTGCGGTAATTGTCTCGCTCTGTCCCACTGTGAGGCTAAGGGTAGTCGGGGAGACGCTCACTCCGGTTACTGCGATGGGCTCCTTCTGACACCCACCTAGGAGCAGCATGGCTCCAAGCGCTGCCGTGACGGCAGCATTATGGAAAAGAGTCTTCATTGATTGTATCTTTTTATTGTGAAACAATTGTGTAGTAACACAAATATAACTATCGCAGGGCCCGTTCTACTATCAAAAAAGGAAAAGGGACTCTCATTTCGTGAAACGAAAGTCCTGAGTGCTTGCGGTCATGAGGAAAGAAGAAAGCTCCCCGTGGAGCTGGGGCTATACGGGAAGCAGGAAGAGGAGAACAAGAAGGCGGCAGCCGGAAGTGAAAGCACGGTGACAGTTGGCACAGAGACTAAGAAGGAGGCTTCGGACTCATCCGTAAATGAATCGGCGGAGTCGAAAACAGAGGAAACGAAGGATGCCCCGAAAAGTAAGCCAGGGCGACCGAAAGGATCCAAGAACAAGAAACCCGCAAAGTCAAGGAAGGAGCAGGACGGACCAAAGAGGGGACCTGGCAGGCCCAAGGGATCCAAGAACAAAAGGACATTGGAGAGGGAGAAACAGGAGGCTAAGCGAGCCAAGAGAAGGGCAAAGAACCAAGGAGAAAAGCCGATTAACGAAAATTAGTAAACAATAAATCGGGCAATATCCCGCCTTTAATATCTGTGCCTTTACATGAAAGTAGAGGTACAGGTTATGCATATCGTCTGATTGAAAGAGGACTAAACTAATAGATATATGTATTAATTTAGCTATTCACAAGTACCGGAATCTGTAATCTTTTAACGAAAATATTGGCAAAAATATTCTTCCGTTAACAAAAAGTCAGAAATTAACGTTTAGATTTTTATTACAACTATTTTACTTGCTAAACTTAAATCAGTCTAATTGTCATGCAGTATTCCGTAGTAACATTCACACACACCAAAATTTTTGGTTGGGCCGTCTATCTTCATGCCCATGTCAAGTATCTGAAAAAACTACTGAAAGAAGACAAACTCCAGATTTCCGGTCCCGGCGTGGGTACCCCCGTGCGCAGTGCGCAGCTTGTCTTCAAGGTGACCGACAAGGACGAACTGGAGAGGCTCGTCGCCGGCGATCCCTATTCCATCCATGGCCTGGTAGCTTCCTCTACGGCCAATTTGTGGGATGTCAAGGTGGGAAGCATGCTCAAACCCTCAGCTGCGGACGCTGACGGCACCAAGTATTTCAGGGCCACCTATGAACTCAAGGAGGGCACGGACATCACCGCCGTGGAAGCCGATCATGCAGCCTATATGGAAAAACTGCTGAATGAGAAGAAACTCCGCGCCTCCGGTCCGTACGTGAACAACCCCCTTGCAGGCTTGTCCATCCTTTCCATAGCCGATGCCGCTGCCGCTGAGGCCATTGTGAAAGGGGACCCTTATGTGGAAAAACTCGCCGCCTCCTGGCAAGTCATCGAGTGGGATCCCGGATTCGGAGATTTCAAGTAGCCTGGAACCTTGCTTAGTTGATTGAAACAGTCCGGGATGAGGCGCTTTCGGCTGCATGGGACTGGATCATCATTGTCCTCTTGGAGTGATTGTCCCGCAAATCCCTTACAGCAGACCAGCCCTGTCCTGGCCTTTTCTTATGGTGATGCAACTCCACATTCCGCTCTCGTCCTCGCTCACAGTACTGACCTCGGCTTCCTGGATAGAGAATCCCAGTTCCCCCGCCACTGCCAGAAGGTCGGGAACGTCATCCTTGAAAAAACCCGACATCACGAGAAGACCGCCCCTGCGCAGGGACCTGCAGTAGGTGTGCATGTCCTGCAGGAGGACGTTCCTGTGGATGTTTGCGAGGATGCAGTCATAGGATAGGGCCTGGAGGAGGGATGCATCGCCGTATCTGACAGTGAAGCGGGGGGACACCCGGTTGCGTTTTCCGTTCTCGAAGGCGGACTGTGCCGCCACTGCGTCAATGTCAATGGCCTGCACTTTGTAGGCTCCCATTTTGAGGGCGAGTATTCCCAGTACACCCGTTCCGCATCCCATGTCCAGAACGCTCTTTCCCTTGATGTCCCCACAGTGGGCGAGCATGGAAAGGACAACGAGGCGGGTTGTGCTGTGATGTCCCGTTCCGAAGGCCATCCGGGGCTGGATGGTTATGTTGTAGCGGGCTTTGGAAAGAGGCTTCCCGATTTCACTCTCAAAAGCTTCCGCAATCTCCTCCTCGCTGTGGCGAGGGGTCTTGATGAGGACATCCCTGCCTATCACTATCGGTGCTATGCTCTCCTCCCATGCCTGGTTCCAGTTCTTGCCCTGGACTATGTCGGCGGAGAAT
>CAJOLJ010000037.1 GCA_905235445.1 uncultured Bacteroidales bacterium | reverse complement strand
ATATTCTCTTGCTGGACATAGGCATTCTGGGCTCTTATGACGGATTGACCCATGGTCACCTTCGCAACGGAATCAGTATAAGCAAGCATACGCTCTGATAACTCAAATCCCCTGGCGGTGTTTTCCGTCATTTTACAGAGTTCGCATTCCACCCCCACAATCCTCATTGTATCTTTCCTTGTCTTTGCCAAGGTATATGCACTATCAATATGACTTCCCGAAGATTGCAAGTCTCCTTTCTTTCCATAAGCCCAGGCAATATAAGAGTGGTCTTTACTTGAAAGTTTTCCTCCCATCCTTCTATATTTATCTAATCTCATAATCGTGCTGTCTGGCTTGGAAGGAGACTGAAACAGGTATGACATTGCTGAATTCCTAAGAGCCTCGGACAAAGCTGAAATGTCTTGCTGCTGTGTTGCAAGATTGATTACGATATTAAAGAGACTATCTGCTTTGGGCTGCTGGGAATTATTGTAATAGGCTATCGCCAATTTGAGATATGCATTATTGACATGTCTCTGCTTTCCCGCTTTTCGAAAATAATCAACTGCTTTGCTTGCGGTTTTAATTTCACCCTGAAGATTATAACTCTCATAGTATGCATTGTACTGCCCCCTTGCCGCCATACCGGCATAAAAGGACCTCTATGACTTTTCCGACTGGCAGCACATGAAAGGAGACCGATACAATAAAGATCTGGCTGCGTTAGCCTCCGGCATCACCCCTGGCCTGGGGCAGATTATTGACGGGGAATTCTGGAGAGGCACCCCTTTTCTTGTTGGCCACCTCGGGTGTCTTTTCTTGATGGGAAACAGTTTCTATTTCTTCACGACGGTAGAAGATACCGCTTTACAGAGGAAACGTACGGCACCAGGCCTTTGGATGCTTCTGGGGGCTGGGACAGTGGACCTCGTACTGAGAATCTGGTCATTCATGGATGCCTCCAAGGTAGCAAAAGTGAAAAACTTGTATTACAGGGATATTTCAAGGGGAAGCGGCCTGTCGGTAAAACTGAGCCCTTCGGTTGTGGCCCTGCCCGTGGACGGGCAGGGTAATTCTATGGTGGAGTGTCACTTGCCATGACTTTTTGATTTCCCGGAGAAGTCAGCCCGAAGCGTCCTGTCACTGCGGGAGGCTTCGTTTGCCATGCCCACTAGTGAATCTATTGTTACCGATTCGGAATATCATTATATTTTTGTGTAAATTTGATTTTCAATGCACCCTAAGACGCTTTGCAAGGGCCGTGGATATTCACTTTAGCATAAATATTCTAAGCTTCGGAAACGTTTCGGGAACAATATTTTATTTTTTTCGACTTAAATGCAACGTTTTGATTTCAGATTGCATCTTACAAGTCGGAAACCTATCCCGGAAGGGGCGGATGTGTCCGCGGACCAAGGGACAGGAGGAACTAACAGACAGCCCATTAAGCTGGAGGGAAAAGCTTTCGCCGAGCTGCTCGAAAAGTGTCGAAAAGGCGACAGGACAGCACAGCGAAGGCTATATGAAGCCCTCTCCGGGAAGATGTTCGCAGTGTGCCTCCGATACATGGGAAACCGTGAAAGCGCACAGGACATCCTGCAGGATGGCTTCGTAGCCCTTTTCACAAAGCTGGATTCATTCAGCGGTGAAGGGTCCTTCGAAGGCTGGGCACGAAAGATCTTTGTCAATACTGCGCTCATGTCCCTCAGGAAGAATGATGTCCTGAAGACGAGTGACCCGCTGGAGAATGCACTGGACCTCAAGACCGAGATTCCTTCCCAGATACAGAATATCGGATACAAGGAACTCCTCCGACTCATTGCCTCTCTCCCGGACGGATACAGGACGGTCTTCAATATGGCCGTAGTCGAAGGTTACTCCCACAAGGAGATAGCCAAGGAACTGGGGATCAACGAGGCCACAAGCCGATCCCAACTTCAGAGGGCACGCATGATGCTGCAAGACAAGATTAGAAAATTGTAAGATGCAAGAAATAGACAACAAGGATTTCGACCTATTGGTCCGGTCCATGATGCAGGAAGCCGAGGAGGAAGCACCCTCCGGGGCATGGTCTGCGATAAGCGCCGGTCTTGACAAGGTCGCACCTGTCGGGAAAGTCCCGACAAAGCGCATCCCCATGTCCTGGATCTACAGGACCATGGCGGGTGTTGCCGTTGCCGCAGGTCTTGCCGCTGCCATTCTGATACCACGCAAGGAAGCCGCCGGTCCCATCCAGACCCAGATTTCGGCACTCTCTGATATACCGGCCACGGAACCTTCCGTCACCGTACCAGTTTCCGAGGAAATCTCGGCATCTTCTCCCGAAGAACCCGTTCAGAAGACAACAACCCCTGCAGCCGGCATTAAGCCATCATCAAAAAGCCTGGCACAAAAGGACCTCATAGCCCAGGCACTTCCTTCGGACAAAGAAGAATCCATCCCTCAGTCCCGCTCAGACACAGAAGATATCATTCCGACTGAGGTCCCGTCCTCACCAACCACGGAGGAGGTCCCCTCCACAGCGGAAAGCGAGGCTATCGCCACCAAGGACGACGATACTTCCAGGACAGCGATTGCACCTGTAGAGGTGAGTCCATCTGAGACAACAGGGGAAAGTGAATGGAACGATCCATTTGCAGTCATGGAGTGGGAGGATTCCCACGAGAGCGACCACCACAGACTTTCAATCACCGCCGGAGGCAATCTCCAGAGCAACGGTGACCCTGGCCAGAAGGGCGGAATAATTGGAATAATGCGTTCCCCCGGCCTCAACACCACTACTACCATTACCGAAATCGGCAGCAGCACCCAGTTCGCAATCCCCGTCTCCGTGGGAATCGGTGCACGCTACTATCTGACAAACCGTTTCGCAATCGGTCTTGGATTAAGCTACTCCTATCTTGCAAGGACATTCGACGGCAATTACCGCGAGGTCAAGGACGGTACGGTCACCAACAGCATCAACGGTGACATCCACCATACCCTCCAATACATCGGCATTCCCCTGAACCTGTATTTCGACATACTTAAGGGCGACTGGATCAGTCTCTACCTGAGCGGCGGCGGTTCCGTCGAGAAAGCCATCATGAACAAATACCGCATTCCCTACACTCCTTCGGACATCATCTATTCCGGTCCCACCAAAGGTCTGCAGTACTCCCTGAGTGCAGGAGGCGGCGTACAGTTCAATCTCTCCCCCTTCCTCGGCCTTTACATAGACCCCACCATAAAGTACTACTTCGGGGACCAGCCCCGCAGCATAAGGACCGAACAGCCTTTCACCTTCAGCATAGAGGCAGGTCTGAGGTTCAACCTCGGGGCAAAAAAATAAAGTCATCCCTTCACGGACAACCCTATTCAATATTATATTTTGTGGCGAGACCCGGATTTCAAACAGAAGTCCGGGACTCTTGTTATTTGAGCCACTCACCCTTCCCACTCAAGGACCCTCTTCCCGTCCGGGTCCTCCCGCATCTGGACGAGAACGGTCTCCTCCGGCAGAAGTTCCTCAATGTTCTCGGGCCACTCCATCAGGCACAGGCACCCGGAGTCCAGGTAATCGTCCAGCCCTATGTCCATGGCTTCCGACAGGTTCTCTATCCTGTAGAAATCAAAGTGGAAAATGCTCTCCCCCGAAGATGTGCGGTACTCATTGATGATGGAGAACGTCGGGGACGATACGGCATCGTCCCTCACCCCGAGTTCCTTGCACAGTGCGGAAATGAATGTGGTCTTTCCCGTTCCCATGGAGCCGTGGAAGGCGAATAGATTGTTCTCTCCCTTCAAGGAGAGGAACTCTTTCGCGGCCCTGCCCAGGTCATCCAGTGATTGTATTGTGATGGTGTGTTTCATGGATCAGTTCTTGTCTATGGGATAAATGGCAAACAGGGCGGAACCGCTGCCGGACATGGAGGCATATACCGCCCCGCTTTCGTAGAGGGAGTCCTTGAGGAGACGTAGTTCGGGATGCTTCGCAAAGACAGTTGTCTCGAAATCATTCACGAGGCCATCTTTCCATCCCTGGATGTCCCCTTCCAGCACTTCCCCAAGAGGGGGATACACTTTGCCGTCAGTCCACTTTTCACGGGGAACGATTCCTCTATAGGCATCTGCCGTGGACACCCTTACCCCTTCGGGAATTATCACTTTCATAGTGTACCTGGCACCCTCAGGGACCTCATCCTCACCAAGATGGATGGGAAGCGGCAAATCATACGGAGTCAGCACCTCTCCCCTGCCTTCTCCCATCATGGGTGTGTTGTATATGAAGAATGGACAGTCACTGCCGAGGGTGGAGGCCACACGGGCCAGTTCCGCTTTGTCAAGGCCCAGGCTGAGAAGTTCGTTTATCATGATAAGGGCGAATGCCGCATCTGAACTTCCTCCCCCAAGTCCCGCCCCTACCGGGGACGTCTTCTCCAGGAAAATCTTTATGCCGGGCAGGTCCCTCCCCTCGGAAAGGGCACTGTATGCCTTCACTGTAAGGTCCTTCAGCGGGTCCCAGTCGATGCCGTCCTTCCCTGAGAGGGTTATCATAACCTTCCCGTCCGGTGTAATGGCCTGCACGAGGTTCGGGACATAACCCTCAGGCACCACGTCAGGTACGGGGCCGTACTTGGCGAAGAGAGTCTTTGAAGTCAGGCTAGGCTTGTCACCAGTGACGATTTCAAGGGTGTCGTGGATGCCGAAAAAGGGAACGAACAGGGTCCTGAGGTCGTGGTAATTGTCCTCCCGGCGCCTTATGACCTCAAGCCCGAGGTTTACTTTGACATTGGGATAGGTAATCATCTTCTGTTACTGAAGGTCTCTTATGGCTTTCTCTATCATTCCGGACAGCTCCTCCCTCTTTTCCTCGTCCCTTATCAGGGACAGGGAAGGACTGGCGAAGGAGAGCATCTGCAGGACCTTGGCCTCAAGGAGCGGGATGCCCCTTGACCGCATGTAGAACTGTGCCTCCTCATCAAGGGAACCCGCTGTCGCCCCATGGGAACACTTGACATCGTCCGCATAGATTTCCAGCTGGGGGGTCGAACCTATGGTGGCGTCTTCAGAAAGGAGGATGTTGCGGTTGGTCTGGTAGGCCTCGGTCTTCTGGGCGTCGGGTGCCACCACAATCCTTCCGTTGAAAGCGACATCGCTGTGGCCGGAGGCAATGGTATAGAAATTCTGCTGAGACTGGCAGCAGGGACTCAGGTGACGGACCGACGTGTTCACTACCACCTTGTCCTCTCCCTTGCAAAGGCACAGCCCGCAAAGGGTCACCTGCGCTCCTTCACCTGCAAGGTCTATCTCAAAGGGAAGGGGTGCGCTCGTTCCGGGGAATGAGAATACGGACACTTCCAGTGATGCCCCTTCACGAAGGACGAACCTTCTCGGAAGGTCCCCTGGCGTCATTCCCACGACATGAAGGAGGCTCAGTGAGCGTCCCGCTTCCAGGACCGCCACTCCCTCCTCTCCCCCCTCAGGGAGGGGAATGGGGACATAGTGTCCGTAATCCACCGTCTTTTTCTTTTGCTCTTTGGACATGGCAGGACTCTTTTAGCTGAACACATCGAAGCCTTTTTCCTCTACCATGTCCACCAGCTCGAAGCCACCGGTGCAGGCTATCCTGCCGTTCTTGAGTATATGCACGACATCGGGATGTACGTACTCAAGGAGTTTCTTGTAATGGGTGATGATGATGGAGGACTTTTCGGGGGAACGCAGCGTGTTGACTCCGTCGGCCACGATCTTGAGGGCATCTACGTCAAGGCCGCTGTCGGTCTCGTCGAGTATTGCGAGGGTCGGGTCCAGCATCGCCATCTGGAAGATTTCGTTTCTCTTCTTCTCACCTCCCGAGAACCCGACGTTCACTTCCCTCTTGGAGAACTCGCTCTTCATTCCCACCAGTGCCATCTTCTCTTTCATGAGGGAAAGGAAGGCACCTGCCTTCAGGGGCTCCTCACCACGGGCCTTGCGAGCGGAATTCAGCGCAGTCTTCATGAAGTTGGTAATGGATACGCCCGGAATCTCGACAGGATACTGGAAGGACATGAATATACCCTCCCAGGCTCTTTCTTCAGGACTCATCTGCAGGAGATCCTTGCCGTTGAAAGTGATGCTTCCTTCCGTCACCTCGTACAGGGGCTTACCTGTAAGGACGCTGGAAAGGGTGGATTTACCGGCCCCGTTGGGTCCCATTACGGCATGGACCTCCCCGCGGTGTACCTGCAGGTCTATCCCGTGAAGAATCTCCTTGTCCTCTATGCCTGCCCTGAGGGAGCGGATATCCAGAAGTATGTCTTTTGCCATGATATGTACTTTCTTTTCAAAATTCTATTTTCCTGACCTGTAGAGTTTCGACCAGGTGACAAGGGACCATATCCCGTTCACGAGGTACAGGCCGCAGACAAACGGCATGAACACATGCCCTACGCTTATGTGGAGGATGATCTGGGTGACATTGACCAGCAGCCATCCTATCCAGCACTCCCACTTCTTGAGGGCGGAAAGGAGCTGCGCCAGCAGGATGAGCACCGTCACGCAGGAATCCAGGTAAGGATGTGGGTCATCCGGGAACAGGGAATCCAGGGCCCAGCCCCAGGCTCCCGCTATTATGAATACGGAAAGCACCGCCATTATACGGCCTTCCCATCCCATTCCCGAGACTTTCAGCGCCCGTGAATCCGCGGCGCTCTTCTCACCCTCTTTCGGATGTGTCCAGCGGTAGTGTCCGAGGATGTTTATAACAAGCGATATGGGCTGGAGCAGGAGGCTTGCGTACAGGTGCTTGTTCCAGAACATCAGGAACAGGGCCACCGTGTAGAAGTATCCCACCCAGAAATTGTATTTCGAGTTGCGTCCCGCAAGGAACACACATGTAAGTCCGAGGATGGACGTAATGAGGTCGATAAGAAGCACGGGTGTGTCGCTTCCTATCGTAAAAAGAGTGTAATTTATCCAGTTCATATAGCGTTCCCTTCTATCCTACCGATCCCTCCAGGGACACCTGGAGGAGTTTCTGGGCCTCAACCGCAAACTCCATGGGGAGCTTGGAGAGGACCTCCTTTGCGTAACCGTTGACAATGAGCCCCACCGCATCCTCGGGGCCTATGCCCCTTTGGTTGCAGTAGAAGAGTTCGTCGTCACTTATCTTCGAAGTCGTAGCCTCGTGTTCCACTATGGCAGTGGGATTGGAGGAACGGATGACGGGGAAGGTGTGGGCACCGCACTTGTCCCCGATAAGAAGGGAGTCGCACTGGGAGAAGTTCCTGGCCCCTTCCGCCCCCTTTGCCATTCTCACAAGGCCACGATAGCTGTTCTGGGAGTGCCCGGCGGATATGCCTTTACTGACAATGCGGCTTTTCGTGCCCTTTCCAAGGTGTATCATCTTGGTCCCGGTATCCGCCTGCTGGTAGTTGTTGGTGAGGGCTACCGAGTAGAACTCGGAAGAGGAGCCATCGCCCAGAAGGACGGTGGAAGGATACTTCCATGTAACCGCGGAACCGGTCTCCACCTGCGTCCAGCTCAGGTGCGACCCCTCGCCCCTGCAAAGTCCCCTCTTGGTCACGAGGTTCAGTATGCCTCCCCTTCCCTGGGCATCGCCCGGGTACCAGTTCTGGACCGTTGAATATTTCACGTCCGCACCTTTCTCGACTATTATCTCGACGACTGCGGCGTGCAGCTGGTTCTCGTCCCTCATAGGGGCGGTGCAGCCTTCCATGTAACTGACTGAGGCTCCTTCGTCCGCAACAATGAGCGTCCTCTCGAACTGTCCTGTCCCGGAGGCGTTGATCCTGAAATAGCTTGACAGTTCCATGGGGCACTTCACACCCTTCGGGATGTAGCAGAATGACCCGTCCGAGAATACGGCTGAGTTGAGGGCTGCGTAGAAGTTGTCCCCTACCGGGACTACGGATGCCAGGTATTTGCGGACCAGCTCACCATGTTCACGCACAGCCTCGGAGAATGAACAGAAAATGATTCCCTTCTCCGAAAGGGTCTTCCTGAATGTCGTGGCTACGGATACCGAGTCGAATACCGCATCCACTGCAACCACACCGGCCAGGGCCTCCCTCTCACGGATGGGAATGCCCAGTTTCTCGAAAGTCTCCTCCAGCTTGGGATCGATTTCCTTGGGACGGTCGGAGTCCTTCTTGGGTGCGGCGTAATAGATGATGTCCTGGAAATCTATCTCGGGGACATCGAGGTGCCCCCACTCGGGAAGTGGCATCTGCTGCCACTTGTGAAAGGCATCCAGCCTGAAGCGCAGGAGCCAGTCCGGCTCCCCTTTCAGTTCGGATATCATCCGGATTATATCGTCGGAGAGTCCCTTGGGGATGTAGACCTGCTCTACGTCAGTCACGAACCCTTCCTTGTACTCACCGGATGTGAACTCGCTTATTATCTTTTTGTCGTCAGGTTTGTCCATATCTAAAGGTTTGTCAGGTCAGCGAGGACTATGGCAGTCATTGCCTCGACTATGACCGGGGTGCGAAGGGCGATGCAGACGTCATGTCTCCCGGGAATCTCCAGGGTGGTCATCTCCCCTGTAGCAAAATTGAATGTCCTCTGGGCCCTGCCTATGCTGGAAGTGGGCTTGAATGCCACCCTGAACTCAATCGGGTTCCCATTGGTTATGCCTCCGTTCACTCCGCCGGCCCCATTCTTGGAAGGGGTCACGCTGTTGTGGAAATTGAGGGCGCCGTCGCCTATTCTATCGAAAGGATCGTTGTGCTCCGAACCCTTCATCCTTGCAGCATTGAACCCGTCACCGAACTCTATGCCGCGAACTCCGGGGATGGAGAATACAGCATGTGAAATCAGCGACTCCACGGAGTCGAAGAAAGGTTCACCCAGACCTGCCGGCACATTGTCAACCACGCAGCGGACTATACCTCCTACGGAGTCCCTCTCCTTGTATGTCTTCTCCAGGACATCGGACCAGATTTCAGAGGCGGTGGGCTGTTCCTTGTAGGCCACATCTCCCTCCGCAAGGGTCTCTTCCTTCTTGTTTTTCAGGGCATCCTCCTTTGTCACTCCGCCGACTTCAATGAGTTCCGCCCTCACCTGGCAGGCTATCATCTTCTTTGCCACCACACCTGCGGCGACGATGGGAAGGGTAAGCCTTCCCGAGAAATGTCCGCCTCCCCTGGGGTCATTGAAATCCAGCCATTTTATGCTTGCGGTATAGTCTGCGTGTCCCGGTCGGGGGACATCGTTGAAGAGACGGTAATCCGAGGAACGGGTATTGCGGTTATGGAATATGATGCAAAGCGGGGCCCCGGTCGTGAGGGAATTGTACACACCGCTGAGAATCTCCGGTTCATCCGTCTCAATCCTCGGAGTGGTCCCCTTGGGTCCGCTCTTGCGGCGGAGTATGTCCGCCATGAAATCCTCTTTCGACAGGGGAATCCCCGGCTGGACCCCGTCCAGCACTACCCCTATGGAGTCCCCGTGGGATTCTCCGAAAATGGAGACTCTGAATTTTCTTCCGAAACTATCCATTGAAGTGGTATTGTCGTTTTGACGTTGTCTATTTTCTTATCGCCAGGCCCTCTTTCATCCTGGAGAATGTCTCCAGGAACAGAGGGAAGGACTTGTCGACGCACTGTGTGTCGTCGAGAGTGACCTCTTCCCTGCAACCGAGGGAGGCCACCAGTATCGCCATAACCATCCTGTGGTCATGATGGGTCGTGAAGTGACCGCCACGAAGCAAGTTCCCGCTTAGGAGCCTGCGGGAGAGGGACTGCCCGTCCACAATCAGGGCGTCTCCTTTGATGAATGAGCGCACCCCCATCTGCGAGAGCATGCCCAGGATGGCTCCGGCCCTGTCACTCTCCTTGGTCGCCAATCTGCTCACCCCGGAAATCCTGCTTCTTCCCTCGCAGAAGGCGGCAAGGACCGCCACTATGGGGAACAGGTCGGGACAGTTGCTTCCGTCCACCTCGAACCCCCTGAGCGGTGCCCTCTGGACATGAAGCACTCCGCCGTCCTCATACTCGGAGATGCTCACACCGGCTTCCGTGAGAATGTCCATGATGCTGAGGTCAGCCTGGAGTGATTTTGTGTCCATCCCTGCGACCTCCACGCTTCCGAAGATGGCTCCCGCCACCAGGAAGGGGGCGGCACTGCTCCAGTCCGCTTCGAGGACCATGTCACAGGGATGATATCTCTGACCGCCCTTGATGGTGAACGTCATCTTGTCACAGAGGCCCCAGTCCTGGTTCTGGGCAAACTGCTCCCCTCCTTCCATCTCATTGGCCATGCGGACGGAAAAGTTCTTCAGGACGTCAAGTGTTATGAAAAGATACGGTATGCTCTTGGGGGAAGTCAGTGTAAGTACAGTGTCCCCGTCACAAAGGGGAAGCGCGCTCAGAAGTCCCGATACCAGCTGACTTCCGCTTTTCCCTGAAATCTCCGCATCCCCGGGGGTAAGCTTCCCGGATATCGTGAGCGGCACCTTGACCTCTGCCTCCTCACTCTCTTCCTCCCCTTCGCAGGAAAGGGTCACGCCGAAAGCTTTCATTATGTCCCTTGCCCCGGACAGAGGACGCCTGAGCAGGGTCTTTTCCCCGGTGAGGTGAACGGGACCGGTTGATATCTCGGACAGGACGGGGATGAGCATCCTGGTCAGGAAACCTGATTCCCCGACATGGAGGGTATCCTTGGTGAAAGGCACGGGACCTGTAGGGGTACCGATGCCTGTGATAGTCAAACTGTCGTCTTCCACCACCACATCAGCCCCAATTTCCCTTGCCGCATTTATGGCGGAGACATTGTCCCCGCAAGGGCTGTAACCACGAAGATGGGACGTCCCGTCGGATAGGGCAGCCGCTATGATGGCCCTTTGGGCGAAGCTCTTGGAACATGGCATCCTGAGGGGTGCCTCCCCTTGGCAGTCCAAAAGCCTGAAGTCCCCGTACAGGGCTTTTCGCATGCTTTCCAGCGGCCACTGCCCGGAGGCAGTCTGTTCCCCCTGAGCAGTGGAGGCATAAGTGAAAGGGGATCCCCTTCTCAGGCACTCAAGGCGGCTCCCTGACCCTTCCTCCCCCATGCAGAATGCCACGAGGGACCCTTTCGGGAAGGCATCATACAGGGCCATGACTTTCTGGACATCGGCCTCGGAGTGTGCCGTTGTCACTATCTTCACGACCTCGGCCCCGAGGTGAAGGCACTTCTGCCCTATTGACTCAAGGGCGATGGTCGACTCCGTTCCCGAGAAATCATGGTATGAACGGATGAGGCGGGTGCCGTATTCATGGGCTTCCCTGCGAACCCTCTTGGACATCATGGCGGGTGCCTCAATCTCCACATCCACATATGCAGCCCCCGCCCTTATCGCCATGACAAGGCGGGACTCCGCATCCTGGGCTGAGATAGCCCCCTCCCCGACCCTGCAAGTTGCAATGAGCGGGACATCCGTAAAAGAGAAGAGCGTCTCTATGTCATCCAAGCTCAGTGGGCAGCGGTCAAGACGGATTTCAGCCATCTCGACCCCGCCTTCTTCGAGGACGGAGAAAATCTCCTCAAGATTTCTGTTCTGTATGGATACGCAAATCATTTTCAATAATATCTTTCCAACCTTTCAAGGGCCTCTTCCACTTCAAGTTCCACTATCCTGACATCCCCGATGTCCCCGATCAGTATGAAAGGGACCTTTCCTCCGCGGGCCTTCTTGTCCACGGACATGGCACCCCTAA
Organism: uncultured Bacteroidales bacterium; assembly: GCA_905235445.1. Taxonomy (GTDB): domain Bacteria; phylum Bacteroidota; class Bacteroidia; order Bacteroidales; family UBA932; genus Cryptobacteroides. Next base: position 12,620 of record CAJOLJ010000037.1, on the reverse strand, counting down.
GTGAACTGAGGGGATAGGGACACTCTACGGGCAGGCCGCACCCTCCAAGGTCCTTCCTTATTTTATCGGACAGCTCTTCCGTACATAGTCCCAGCGAAGAGGACAGGCGAGCACAGAGCACCATTCCCATGCTCACGGCCTCACCGTGTGACCAAGCGTCTCCCCTCACCCTAGCCTCATGCTCGATTCCGTGGGCGAAAGTATGCCCAAGGTTCAGAACCTTCCTTCTTCCCCTTTCATAAGGATCCTCGCTTACAACCGAAGCCTTCACGGATGCCGCCGCACCGATAAGCTTCCCGAGAGCGGGAAGATAAGGGAGCAGGGCATCGCCAAGTCTTTCCTCTTTCTTGAGTCCCAGGGAGTGCACTTCCCCAAGAAGGGACACCGTCTCCTCATACAGGACCTTGCCCCCACCATCATCCAGGATGAAAGTCTTCAGCAGTTCCGCAGCTCCGCCAAGGAACTCCCTATAGGGAAGGGTGAGAAGCGAAGTGGGACATTCAAAGGTATAGACAGGCTGGGATATGACCCCCAGCATGTTCTTGAAATCCTGGAAATTCACCCCGGTCTTCCCTCCGATTGCCGCATCCACCTGGGCGAGAAGCGTCGTCGGGAGGAAGGCGAAAGGAATGCCCCTCTTGTAGATGCATGCCGCAAAGCCGGCCATGTCCGTGCATATTCCTCCTCCTATTGCAAGAAGGAGGGTGCTCCTCTGAGCCGATGTGTCAAGAAGCCATGTACAGATATCCTGTACGGTATGGAGGGTCTTTCCCTCCTCGCTGCAGGATATGGCAAAAGCGGGGACATCTTCTCCCCTTTCCACGGACAGGGCCCCCTTCAGTTCCATGGCAAGGGGCCGGACATTTATGTCGTATACTATTCGAAGGGATGGATACGTATCAAGATAAGGGGGTATCTCCCTTAAATCGGAGACCCCCAGAACCTGTCCTTGGACCTTACCATCTATCGTGACCGGTATCGTCATTGACTTTGAAAGTTACATTGCTATAAGTTGCAAATGTAAGAATTTTGGGGGTGATTCTTTGTGAGGTTGACGTTCAGTGGGAAAAAAGTTTGTTGATTGAGCAAAAAACATATAACTTTGCCCCACTCAAAATGCCCAGATGGCGGAATTGGTAGACGCGCTGGACTCAAAATCCTGTGGCCTTTAAAGCCGTGCGGGTTCGATTCCCGCTCCGGGCACGGAAATACCCTTGTAATCTTTTGATTATAAGGGTATTATTTTTACAAGGCGTACTAAAAGCGTACTTTGTAACAAAAGGGTGTGAATCCTATTGGAAGGAGTGGACAGGTTCAACGCAGTAGCCTAGAGCATCGGCAATTCTGAAAAATGCTCCTACGCTTGGGACCAATAAAAACTGATAGAATGCCCTGCAGTGATGGCCGTCCTGGATAGTTGCACCATATATGAGTGACGCTGATAACAATTATCAAGGCAAAGGCAATGAATCGTGCCCTATCGTACAAGAAGTAACCACATTGGGCCTTTTTTAGAAAAAAAGACTCCTTTTTCCCTATATTTGCCATCAATAGACTTATAGTTATGAAGAGACTTTTTTCTTTAGTGCTTATTGCATGCCTTTTCCCTTTGACAGGACTGTCACAGATTCTTCCTAGCGCTCATCCCCAAGAGGACTCCCTGGCCTTCGCCAAGGTGCGTGAGAGAATGGATTCAATACGTCAGTACAGGCCCACGGTGGGTCTTGTCCTTGCCGGAGGAGGTGCCAGGGGCCTCGCCCACCTGGGGGTCATCAAACTTGTTGAGGAACTCGGCATCCCGGTCGATGTCGTTACCGGAACCAGCATGGGCGGTCTCGTTGCCGGCCTGTATGCCCTGGGCTACAAACATGATGAGCTGGATTCCCTGGTGAGGGCCATAGACTGGCCAATCATGATGTCTGACAATGTGCCTGGTTTGTACACAGGTTACCGGCTCAAGAAATACCGCGAGAAATTCCTCGTCAAGATTCCGTTCCACTATGATGACGAGGACCTTGAGGAACGGCTCATGAAGGAACAGGCAATAACAAAAGTGGCCGCCGAGCAGGGAAACACTACCGCCGACATGATCAATGAGTCCATTGCCAAAATGGGCATCGGACTCCCTGACGGATACCTTTTCGGCCTGAATGTCCGCAATATGCTCAGCAGCATAAGTGTAGGATACCAGGACGAGAATATCATTTTCGGGGAACTTCCCATTCCGTACGCCTGCGTCGCAACCGACCTGTATACCATGACGCCAAAGTACTGGACCAGCGGTGAAATCACGGACGCTATGCGTTCCACTATGGCAATACCGTTCTATTTCAGGGCGGTAAGACAGGAAGGTGAAATCCTCCTGGACGGGGGCATGCGCAACAATTACCCTGTCGACCTGGCAAGGGCCATGGGTGCGGACATCGTCATCGGTTCTGAAATGTCCACCCGCCGTGAACTGAATGACCTCAATTCCCCTGCGGATTTCCTGATGCAGAGCATCACACTGATGGCATCCTCCGCAATGGGACCTGCCATGGAGATGCTGGACATGAATGTCCATCACACGCTTGCCGGATACAATATGCTTTCGTTCGATGAAAAGAGCGTGGACGATATCATAAACCAGGGATATCAGAACGCCTTGGAGGAGAAGGAACACTTCGAGGCGATTGCCCAAGTTGTGGCAGGGAAAGACGCCCCTGGGCTCCACCATCCTAAGCCCGCCGTCAACCTGGCCCAGAAGAAAGTCAAGATCGGCGCTATCCAGTACAATGGAATATCGGAAACGGACCGAATAAATATCATCGAAAAAAGCTGGTATCACAAGAGTTCCCCCAAGGACGGCATGTATGGCAGGGACGATGTGGAACTCCTCCTCAACTTCCTGTACGGAACCAATGCCTTTGAATCCGTCTCTTACCATCTTGATGGAAAAGAGGAGCCCTATACCCTGGTATTCGACTGCCAGAAGGGACAGGTGAACGATTTCGCCGTGGGCCTGAGAGGCGATACGGACGAGGCCGTGGCTGCCTCCCTGTACCTCGGACTGGGCACAAGACGCCTTTCGGGAAGCCGCTTCGCCGTCGACCTCAAGCTCGGCACAAACCCGGACCTTTCACTGGACTGGACCTACAAGTTCAGCAGCTGGATACCCTCCTTCGGGGCCTGTCTGCGCGCAGGTATGATAAACTCGACAACCGGCCCCTTGTTCAACATACATGAAAAGCTCTTCTCTACGGCAGCCGATGTCTATATCGAAGACTCCAGGCTCCGTTTCGGAAGCCTGCGTATGGGTGTCACGGCGGAAATGGACCCGTATGAACAGTATCTTGCCCCAATTGACGAATGGATCGGCTGGGACTGGCAAAGCTACTGGCTATCCGCATTCGCCAACCTCAAGCACGACACTTTCGATGACGGATACTTCCCGACCAAAGGGTTGCGCATGGCACTGAACGGACGCTATGTGTTCAATGGTTTCTCCATCGACCTGGATCCGGAACGGTATCATATTGAAGGTGAAGTGACAACCCCCGGCGGCAAGGTTCCCCCACACCTTTCCGTCCTGGGAAGCATAGAGGCTGCCCTCTCACTCTCCGACTGGTTCACCATCATCCCTTCCGCATATGTAGGCCTGTACACCAAGGACGATCCGGGCTACCTCAACCACAAGCATGTCATCACCGCAGGCGGCTTCATCCCCAACCGCTACACCGAGAGGCAGATTCCCTTCTTCGGTTTCCCCACCGGATACTGGGCGATGAACCCGAAGACCGTCATGGGACAGGTTGACCTGAGGTTCAGGTTCCTCAGGAAGAATTTCCTGACTGCCCGAGCCGGCATCATATCCTCGAATTACGAGTGGAAGGACCTTTTCACTTTTTCCACCTTCCATGCTTTCGGCCTGGAGTACGGACGCCAGTCCATCGTGGGTCCGCTCAAAGTCAGTGCGCAGTGGTGCTATACAGTGGGCTTTACTGCCTACGCCTCCATCGGTTTTGATTTCTGATGCCAGGGCTGCAAGGGACCGAACCTCCGCTTCGACAAAAGAAAACACCCTCTCAATCCACACTGTGATTGGGAGGGCTTATTGCAGTATAGGGGGGGAAGGGCGACTTCCTTTCCCCAGAAAACTAAAGGATGACCTTCACCCGGAACCCCAGTGCGGTTTTCTCCTCGACGATTTCCTTGCAGGGAAGATCGGAAAGGTCCATCCCCGCGACCGGGGAGCAGTCCATGTCCCTGACCATGAAATCGAGGGCGGTTACTCCTTCAAGTTCCGCATATGTGAGGCGGACTGTCATGGGCCGCAGACCCGGAAGCTTGTCATTAAGGATGCTGCGGACTACGGTGATGGCGGCCTCGCTCAGGCTGGAAATATTGTATTTGACGCAGAACGTAGCCATCTCGCTTTCCATGGTATACATGTCGAACTGCGGTCCATCAACCTCATACAGGAGCTTGTGGATGCTCTTCACAAAGGTCTTGGTGGCGCTTCGGACCGGATTCCCGAAAATCTGCTGGGGAGAGCCGTCCTCATAGATCACGCCTTCGTTCATGAAGAAGATACGGGTACTGACATCCCTGGCAAAGCGCATTTCATGGGTGACGATGAGCATTGTCATGCCTTCTGCCGCCAGCTGGCGGATTACGCTGAGGACCTCTCCCACCATCGTGGGGTCAAGGGCGGAGGTCGGTTCATCGAACAGGATGACCTCCGGATGCATGGCAAGGGCCCTGGCTATGGCCACCCTCTGTTTCTGGCCGCCCGACAGGGAATCCGGGTAGACGTCCGCTTTCTGTGCCATGCCGACTTTGGACAGAAGCTCCATTCCTTCCCTACGGGCATCTTCCGGGGAGGTCCCAAGCAACTTTTCGGAAGCGAAGGTGACGTTCTCGAGTACCGTGAGAAGAGGAAAGAGATTGAAGTTCTGGAATACCATTCCCATCTTCCGGCGAAGATTTTCCCTCCTGTAGCCTTTGTGGAGGATATTCTCCCCGTCAAAGGAAATCTCCCCGCCAGTGGGTTCCTCGAGGAGGTTCAGTGTCCTCAGGAAAGTGCTCTTCCCGGTTCCGGAGGGACCGATTATACTTATCACTTCCCCTTTGTCTATGGTGCAGTTGACATCCTTGAGAACCTCGAGGCGGCTGCCGTCCGGATTCTCGTAAGTCTTGCTCAGGTGTTTAACTTCTATGATCATTTTTCTTTGCGGTAATGAGGGTGAGAGTCTTGCGGATGCACCATGCCAGCAGGAAATACAGCACGGTCACGACAAGAAGGGGAATGAAGGCATCGAAGGTGCGGCTGCGGATAATGTCGGATGCACGGGTGATGTCCTGGATGGCTACGTAACCCACAATGGACGTTGCCTGCATGAGGGCGACACACTGCCCGGTGTAAGCGTGGATCCCGTCTTTCACCGCCTGGGGGAAAATGAAGTGCCTGAAAGTCTGGAAGGGGGTGAAGCCAAGGGCCAGGCCCGCTTCCCACTGTCCCTTGGGGACTCCCATCACCGAATGCTGGAAGATCCCGCCTGAAGATGAGGCGAAGTTGAGGGCGAACGCTATGACCGCTACTGCAATGGCATTGAGGGACGAACTCCCGAACACGACATAGAACATGATCAGAAGCAACACCAGCATCGGGATGCCCTGCATCAGGTAATGGTATACGCCGGCTATCCCCCGCACAGTCTTGTTCCCGCTCATGGCCATCAGACAATATCCCACTCCCAGGATGGAACCCAGCAGAATGGAAAGGATCGTTATCAGAATCGTTGCCCAAAGGCCGTCAGCAATGAGCTTCCACCGACCCTCCACGAACAGGCTTCCCTGGATATTTTCCCACAAGCCTTGCGATTTTACGGAGACGTCGTCGTTGACGAAGAATCCTGTATGGGCGTTAAAATAAGGATCAGTGAAATCCATGTTCTTCTTCCTCTCCTCGGTCACGAATATGCAACCACCCATAAAATCAGCCTGTCCCATCTGGATGCCCATGATGGCGGAGGAAATTTCCATGTTGCTGAACACGATGGGCCTTCCCAAGTACCGGGCGAAACGTTTGAGGATGTCCGGGTCCATACCGGTCCATTCCCCATCCCTGTAGAAGGACATCGGTGCGGACTTCATTGCCAGTACAACCCGAAAGGGGGTCGGATCCTTGATTTCCCCCATCGGCGGCATGGGTACTTCTGGACCGCCATTGATCCAGTAATCGGTTATCTTCCCGAGCGTACCGTCGCTTCTCAGTTCCGAGAGGAAACTGTTGAAGGAGTCCCGAAGGGCGACATTCCCTTTCCTCGTAGCGTAGGCGCAGGAGAAATAGTCCTCCCCGGTGAATGCCATCTTTATTCCGAGACGCTGCTGCTCCTCCACCGGGAAAAGGATGTCATCTATGATCAAGACATCTCCGAGGCCCTTTTTCAGGGCCTGGAGGGCATCGGCTTCCGTATTGACCCGGAAAGCTTTCAAGCCTTCCATCTGGGAATACTTGATGTCGTAATAACACCCGGTGACGGTAATGAACGTGTGGCCCGGAAGGTCCGCTTCAGAACTCAGGGGCGCCTTTTTCTTATTGGAAGCGCACGAGAGCATTATAAGCGGAATTAAGGCAAGGAAAACTATCTTTTTCACTTTCAGAATTGCATTTGGTCTGCAAAAGTACTTCAAGCTCCCCTTTTTAGCAAATTTCTTTTCACCCATTTTTTGGGAATCCCGCCATCATGGAAGGAGGACACTCTTTCCCAGGCAGCACATTTGGACACCATCCGCCCAAAAAGCGGTGTTCCTTAATCGAGGAAGGAGGGGTCTTTTACGGCTATAAATGAGTAACTTTGCCCACCGAAGGGATGCCCCCTTCACTTAAGTCAAACATATTCCGCACTATGAAAAAGTCGCTTTTACCCCTCTTCACCCTGGTCCTATGTACCTTCTTGGGACTCCATTCATGCACAGGGAACCGGATTCCCACGACAAAGAAGGGGATCATGGACAGTTTTGTCGCAGGCACCCTTGACCCTTCCTATGTACCTGCCGCCTTCTTCATACATTTCGGGAGCGACGAGAAGAGCGGGGAGGCCGCCGTTCAGGCACACCTGCGTCACTTCGAGAGTTCTGGCATGGACATACTGAAAGTCCAGTTCGAGCAGAACCTGCCCCGCATCCCGGACCTCGACAAGCAACAGACATGGGACGGGATAGGTCCCCTGAGCGAGGATTTCTACAGGCCCACGCTAGATATCATCCGAAGGCTCCAGGAAGAGGCCGGTGGCGACACTTATGTCCTCCCGACCCTGTATTCCCCCTACCAGGTTGCCAGGCAGTCCCTCGGGGAGGAGGCCATCGTGAATGCCGCCCGGGAGCGTCCCGAAGACCTGAAGAGGGTGCTTAACTACTATGCTGATGCCCTTGTGTGGCTGGCCCGGGAGTGCAAGGCCATCGGAATAGAGGGATTCTATATGTGCACACAGGGCGGGGAAGCCAGATTCGAGGACATCCCCGACTGGTTCGAGGGAATCATCCGTCCTACCGACATGAAGGTGATGGGTGAGTGCATGAAGGATACGAAAGTGAACATCCTGCATATCTGTGACTGGGAAGGACCTTACAACGACCTCACGAGGTACAGGGATTATCCCGGACAGATAGTCAACACCCCCATCTACATTGACGGGAAGCCCTTCAGCGTGGAGGACGGGGTGAAGCTGTTCTCCCGTCCCGTCCTGGGAGGGCTTGACCGCCATAAGGAAATCGTCCATTCCTCTGCGGAGGAACTGTCCTCGACAGTGAAAGCGGTCATTGAGGCTGCCCCTTCAGGAAAAATCATGCTCGGGGCTGAATGCACCGTCGGAGGAGCCAGCGCCGAGAATATCAGGACAGCTGTCCAGACCGCCCACATGGGGAGCAAAAGGAAATGATGTAAAGGCGGGACGACCGGTGTCCCTACCCTTCCCACGCTACACAAACAAGACATTCTGTCATATGGACGGAATGGACCGATGTTTGCTTTGGACAAAGACAATTCTATCTACATCTTATTACAATGGGCGTTTTCAAATGGATTGCAGGGGTGCTGGGATGGGCCGCATGGGGGCCCATCGGCGCCATCATAAGCTATATTGCGGTTGCGGCCATCGAGGAGTCACTGGACAGTTCCAGGCAAATTGGGGCAGGAAAGGATTACGGGAAAGACACCACCTCCTACCAGACCCGTCAACAGCAACGACAGCAGCAATATCAGAGGCAGGGACAAGACCCCAGGCAGCAAACCCCGCCCAGGTCTTCCAGGACATACACCGGGACAGAGCAGAGAAACAGTTTCTTCGTCTCCCTGATTGTCCTCTCATCCGCAGTCATCAAGGCCGACGGCAAGACCCGTGAATCCGAGATAAATGTCCTGAAGAACTTCATCTGGCGCAATTTCGGGGACGATGCCGTATCGGATGCGGTGAAGATAATGAACGAGAGCCTTGCGCAGGACATCAACATATACGCCGTCGGGGAGCAGATAAAGACCTACATGAACTACTCCCAGCGCCTGCAGCTCTTCCACTACCTTGCCCAGATCGCCAATGCGGACGGAGAGTTCCACACGTCCGAGAAATCTGTCCTCGAGGTCATAGGAAGGACCATTGGCCTCTCTTCCTCCGACGTGAACTCGGTTATTGCGATGTTCTACAAGGAGAACAACTCCGCTTACGAAGTCCTGGGCATATCCCCTTCCGCCACCGATGATGAGGTAAAAGCCGCATACAGGCGCATGGCGATGAAGAACCATCCCGACAAAGTTGCCACCCTCGGAGAGGAGGTCCAGAAAGCGGCAGCCGAGAAGTTCCGGGAAATCCATCAGGCATACGAGTCCATAAAGAAAGAGAGGGGCATGTCCTAGATTCTTCCCTCCCATCATCTTTCATTTCCAGTCACAAAGTGAGCACCCCCCCCTTGCGGGGGTGTTCATTTTTATTCCGCAGGTGCATTCTTGACATGAAAAGGATTCTTGAAGGGAAATAGTTCCTATCTTTATGGCCTGAAAGAACTCTCTAACACACATACCCAATGTCAAAATCATTCTACTCCCTTGTCATCCTGGCCGCACTTAGCGTAGCCTGCACCGGTCCGAAAACCCTCCAGGACCGCCTGACGGCAAATGACAGGCAGATTGACGAGGTCATTTCAAAGATGACCCTCGAGGAAAAAGTGGAGATGCTCCACAGCAAGACCAACATGTCCTCCGCAGGCGTGCCCCGCCTGGGCATTGCCGACATCCATTATGCGGACGGTCCCTTCGGCATCAGGGAGGAAGGGGTGCCCAACGGCTTCCAGTCCGCAGGCTGGAAACTTGATTCCGCCACATACTTCCCCACGGGGTCAGCCCTTGCAGCCACCTGGTCCAAGGACCTGGCCTATCTATACGGAAAGGGGATGGGCAAGGAAGCCCGCCTCCGTGGCAAGGACGTAATCCTCGGTCCCGCAGTCAATATCCAGCGTCTTCCTGTCGGTGGACGCACCTATGAGTACCTGAGCGAGGACCCCATCCTCAGCGCCGCCCTTTCCCTTGGCTACACACTGGGTGTCCAGGAAGAGGGGACTGCCGTTTGCATCAAGCACTTCGCGGTCAACAACCAGGAGACCAACCGTGGCAGCGTGGATGCGCAGGTGGACGAAAGGACACTCCGTGAGATATATCTCAAGCCTTTCGAGAAGGCGATAGTCGAGGGTGGGGCCATGAGTGTCATGCCTGCCTACAACAAGGTGAACGGTGAGTACTGTTCAGAGAACGAGCACCTCCTGAACGAGATTCTACGCGGCGAGTGGGGCTTCAAGGGAATGACTGTCTCAGACTGGGGAGGTACGCACAGCACCATGGGAGCCATGCTCCACGGCCTGAATGTCCAGATGACAGGCAGCAACTATCTCGGCCAGCCCGTGATAGACTCCATCGCCAAGGGGGTCCTGACCGAGGAGATGGTGGACGAGAAAGTGCGTCAGATTCTTCGTCTTCGCTTTGCCATCGAGGCGGTTCCCGAAGATGTCGCCAACACAGTGATGACTTCCCAGCCCCAGAGCCAGGACATAGCCCTGCAGGTTGCAAGAAAATCCATTGTCCTGCTCAAGAATGAAGGAGGCCTCCTTCCTCTTTCCAAGGAAGTCAAGAAGATTGCCGTCATAGGCCAGAATGCTGTCCTGAGGACCCAGTCCGGCGGTATGGGGGCCGGCGTCAAGGCCCTCTATGAGGTCACCCCGCTTGAGGGTATCCGCCGAAGAGCCGGGAAGGATGTGGAGGTTGTGTATGCCCCCGGCTACAAGAACTTCCCCGGTCGCCGCTGGGGACCCGCCCCAAAGGAGCCAAAACCGCTTGAGGCCGCTGCAATTGACGAAGAGGCCGATCCCAAGCTCCTCGCCGAGGCCGTCGAGGCCGCAAGGGGAGCGGACCTCGTGATCTTCTTCGGGGGCACCAACAAGAGCATCGAGACCGAGGGAAGCGACAGGAAGGACATCAACCTTCCCACCGGACAGGAGACCGTGGTCCAGGCCCTCCATGAGGCCAACCCCAATGTTGTCTCCGTCATCATCTCGGGGGGTCCCTGCGACCTGCGTGTCCTTGAGAAACATTCCCCCGCCATCATCCAGGGCTGGTGGAACGGAACCGAGGGAGGAACCGCACTTGCGGAAGTACTCTTCGGGGACATAGCCCCTTCGGGAAAGCTTCCTTTCACCTTCCCCGCAAAGCTGGAGGACTCCCCGGCATTCGCAATGGGCAACTTCCCGGATCCCAACGCAGGCGGAGACCTCTTCACCCTGATGTACCGCCAGGACCGCACCCGCATGAGTCGCGAGCAGATAGCCGAGATGATGGCCAAGATGCCCAAGCCTGTATCCAAGTACACCGAAGGGGCCCTTGTCGGTTACCGCTGGTTCGACACCAAGGACATCAGGCCCATGTACGCCTTCGGCCATGGCCTCTCCTATGTGGAGTTCGACTACGGCATCCTGAAGGCAACGGCAGGAAAGAAGGGCGTCAAGGCCACCTTCACGCTGACCAACTCGGGCACCCGGGAGGCAGACGAAGTGGCCCAGCTGTATGTCCACCGCCTCGACGCTACCGTCGAGTGGCCCTCCAAGGAACTGAAGGCCTTCCAGAGAGTGACTCTCGCTGCAGGGGAAACCAAGACCGTCACCCTGGAAATCCCCATCGAGGACCTCAGGTTCTGGAACGTGGAGAAGAACGGGTGGGACCTCGAGCACGGAAGGCTTGAACTCCTGCTGGGCTCCGCTTCCGACGATATCCGCCAGAAAGCGGAGGTATCCATCTAGGAATCCTCCTTCTTAAGGGGGGCTACCCCACCAAAGAGACGGGCATCTCAAGACGGGATGCCCGCCTCTTGCTTTCTTCACGTCCATTTTCTGCAAGTCTTGCAACTTGTTTTCTTCCGGGGGGACAAGCTACCTTTGCGGTTCATTCTTCCCCGCCTGTTGCCGGGTTGAAAGAATATGGAAGGACGACAACCAAAAAACATGCGACATGATACTTGACAATTTCGAAGAAATCCGTCCCCTTCTTCGCTTCTCGGAGGACCGTGACCTGTACTACTTCATCCAGGTTATGCAAAGGGAGAAGGACGGCAATCCCGTCAAGGGGCAGAAATTCGTGCGGTCCTACTACGTTGACAGGGAAGAAGACCTGTTCGGCAAAACAGGACAGTCCATACGGACTGCCTGTCATGACTACAATGCCAGGGCCTACATAAAACTCAACGTCTGCTCCTACCGTCATTCGGCCCTCAGGTCCCTCGGACTTCTGTCGGACTTGATACTGAACGGGACCGAGAGGCAGCTTGTCCACCTCCTGGAATCCGTGAGCGGAAAGTACAGCGCAAGGGGGAGCGACAAGTTCTGGACGATTGACATCGACAGGGAAGAAGGAGTGGACACCCTACAGAAAGTGGATGCTGCATCCTCTTTCCTCTCCGAGGCCCAGCCTCCATGCGGGGACAGGGTGGTTGCGGTGCTTGACACCGTGACCGGGAAACATATAATCTCCCGTCCATTCAACCCTTCACAGATTCCTGCCCAAGCACTCTTCAAGGGGGATGACATCAAGAAAGAAGGACTCACCATACTTTACGCAGACATAAAAGACATCCGGCCATGACCATCGAAGAACTGAAAGAAAAAGGTCTCATCATCTACCAATACGTCAAGGGGTCACACCTTTTCGGGCTTGAGGAGGAGGGCTCCGACATCGATATCGGCGGAGTGTTCCTCACGGAGAGGGACAACCTGCTGGGGCTTAGGGAGAAGTACATCGAACGGGTGTCCGACGAAAAAAACGACACCGTCTACTACGAACTGGGACGGTGGGTGGAACTGCTTGCCAAGAACGACCCAAATATCCTGGAGTCCCTTTTCGTCCCCGAGGACAAGATCCTCCTGAAAAGCCCCGTAATGGACCTCTTCCTCGAAAAGAGGGACCTCTTCCCGTCCAAGGCCATGGCGCTTACCTTCGCAAAGTACGCCGAGGGCCAGATCATGAAAGCCTCCGGACTTGGCAAGAAGATCCACAACCCGGTGACCGCGAAACTTGACCCCCTTGATTTTTGTTTCACCTTCAAGGG
>CAJOLJ010000036.1 GCA_905235445.1 uncultured Bacteroidales bacterium | reverse complement strand
ACTGACATTGCAACAGACATAACCCTTTCCACTGCAAAGCTCACCGCTTCGTACAGCGATGCATCCGCAGCGGTGAGGGAAGTGGGATTCGAGTGGGGCCTCACTTCATCCCTCGGACAGGTCCAGCAGTCCTCATCCGCAATCTCGGGCTCTTCCGGCTCCTTTGATGCGACCCTCACAGGACTCGGGGACGACAAGACCTACTACTACCGGGCATACGTCTCCCTCCAGAGCGGGGATAAGATAAAGACGTTCTACGGTGCGGTAAAGAGTTTCAAGACGGAGTCGTCGGGCTCCACCACCCCCTCCTCCGGCGGATGGGCCGAGCTTCCGGTCGTCAACTCCAAGAAGAGCGGGGATTACCTTGTGGATGCAACGGACAATACACTCTACTATGCCTATCATTTCTGCCCGGGCGGGGAGAAGAACCCCAGCGGCAAGCCTCTTCGCAACTATACGGTATGCTTCTCCTCCAAGCACCACTGTCCCGTATGGGTAGCGGCTCCCCGTCATTCCTGCTACGAGGGCAGTTCGGGAAGGACTGAGGCATACGGCCCCGACCCCGACATCCCCGCTTCATATCAGTACAAGTCAAAGAGCACGGGTGGCGGATGCAACAAGGGACACATGCTGGGTTCCGCAGAGAGGACTTCCACAAAGGAGACCAACCGCCAGGTGTTCTACTACTCCAACATAGCTCCCCAGCTATCCTCCGGGTTCAATACGGGCGGAGGAGGATGGAACATCCTCGAGGACTGGGTCGATGCTCAGGTGTGTTCGGATACCCTGTATCAGGTCATCGGAACCTACTTCTCCACATTCACCGACGGTTATGGAAACAAGGTCGAACCCGATGTGATATCCTTCGGGGACAGGGACGATGTGGATATCCCGACTATGTTCTATTATGTGCTCCTGCGTACCAAGAGCGGCAATTCCCGTAAAGCAGTCCAGGACTGCAGTGCGGACGAACTTAAGTGCGTTGCCCTGGTCCGCAGCCATACCAATAAGCTGAAGGGGCAGAAGGTGACGTCCAAGGAGATGATGAGCGTAGAGGACCTGGAGAAGATTGTCGGGGTGAAGTTCTTCGCCAACGTACCCAATGCCCCGAAGTCTTCCTTCAAAGCTTCCGACTGGGGGCTGTAGGGATTATGGGGTCAGCCCTGTCAAACACTTATCCGAAAATGAAAGAAGGCTCCCGTGGCGGGAGCCTTCAATCTTTACCCTGGGTTCATGAACCAAAGTGTCCCCTCCTGAAATAGGATGATTGAAGCCACCGTCCATGGGCGGCTATCTTCCAAGTGCCCACATGGCCTCATCCACGCTCAGTGCCTTCTCAACCCTGAAGGAGCCGCTTGCGCTTCTTTGGAGAGAATCGAGGAAGGCTCCGCTTCCAACCGCCTCTCCTATGTCCCGTGCAAGGGCCCTTATGTAAGTTCCCTTGGAACAGGCAACCCTTATCCTGGCATGCGGAAGGGAGAGTGAAGAAATGTCCTGGACCTTGATGCGAAGGTTCTTCTCGTTGGTCTCCTCCCCGGCCCCGATGGCAGGGTTCTGTGAGGCGGGGATGCCCTGAGGACTGTAGGAGAGAAGTTCAATTCCGGAAATCGTTATCCTCTGGCGAGAGAGAAGCTCTTCTCCCTCGTGAGAGAAAGCCCTTCCTTCCGAGAGTGACTTTTTGTACTGGGTGCGTGCCATCTCGTAGGCCCTGACCCCGTCAATGGATTTGGCGCTGAATAGGGGAGCGACCTGTTCCTGCTCACCTAGGAATGTCACAAGGGCGGAGCGAAGGGCCCCTTCACTTACACCCTCCGTACTGAATGTCCTGTCAATTTCCTTCTCGAGGTCATATGAGGGCGTCGTGGCACCGAAGGAAAGCCCGGCAATGTACTCCTTGGGACTGCGCTGCAGGTCCTCCGCTAGTTTCGTGGCCTTGCCGATGCAAAGAAGCAGGACCCCGGTAGCCAGGGGGTCCAGGGTCCCGGCATGTCCCACTTTCAGGTTTCTCTTGCCAAAGTGGGTGCAGGCTGCCCACTTGAGTTTCCTGACGACATCAGCCGAAGTCCACCTGTAGGGCTTGTCTACGGGAATGATTATCCCCTCGGGATAGGACTCTATGTCCTTTTCGAGGGGACAGACTCTTAGGAGGGCTTCTTTGTCAAGAATGAGGGCAGGCATTACTGAACGGGGATCTTCTCGATCCGTCTTTGGTGGCGTCCTCCCTCGAAGGAGGTCTCAAGCCAGGTGGAAATGATCCTCTTGGCGGCAGCAAGTGAAATGAACCTTGCGGGAAGGACAAGCACGTTGGCGTTGTTGTGTGCCTTCACGAGGCGTCCGATCTCGCTGGACCATGCCAGTCCGGCACGGATCCCGCGGTGATGGTTGAGGGTGATGGCCATCCCGTTGCCCGTGCCGCAAAGCGCTATCCCGAGGTCAACGGTTCCGTTCTCGAGAGCACAAGCGAGGGGATGTGCCACGTCGGCGTAGTCCATGCTCACTTCGGAGTCGGTTCCGAAGTCATGCACCTCGATGCCCTTTTTCTGGAGGAAGGGGACTAGTGAACTCTTGTACTGAAAACCGGCATGGTCGGAGCAGATACCTATTTTCATGACGTTTTTGTATTGAGGGTGTTTAGACGTGTTCTATAAAATGCCCTTGGGAGCCTAGTTGAATTCCTTTATGAGGATGTACTCAAGTCTTCTCGAGAACTCATCCCTTCCGATGAAGGAGAGGATGTCTGCGATGCCCAGTCCGCTGGAGGAGCCGGTCAGGGCGAGCCTCAGGCAGTTCATCACCTTGCCCATCGGCCAACCGTTATCCTTTATGTACCCCTCGAGCCTTTCCTGTATGTTCTCCATGGTCCAGTCGAAGTCTTCCTCGATGAGGTATGAGGCAGCCTTCCCGGCCAGTTCGTAGTTCTCCTTCTTCCAGAACTTGTCCACGTCCTTGGCGAGGAAGGGAGCGGTCAGGGAGTCGTCATAGACCTTGGCCCTGGGGTCAGCTTTCCTCGGGTCGGCAGGTTTCACCTCGACGGTGGCGCCGGCCTTCACCCCGAACTCGCTGAACTGCTCCGGGGAAATGAACAGGTAGGAAGCCACAGTCCAGAAGTCCCTTACGAAGAATGCCCTTTCAGTCACAAGTTCAACGACCTTTTTCACGTATGACCTCGGGAAGGTGTGGGCGGTGAAATCCGCCTCTCCTTCCTCGCTCACGCTTATGCCCTTCTCCTTGAGGATGGGGATGAAAAGGTCAGTGAGGGTCTCGGGGGTTTTCATGCGCAGATACTCCCTGTTGTACCAGCGGGCCTTGTCCGCATTGAAGCGGGCCCCAGCCTTGACGATCCTTTCCAGTGAGAATGCGTCCACCAGTTCATCCAGCGTGAAGATTTCCCGCTCGTCCCCGGGGTTCCAGCCCAGGAAGGCGAGAAGGTTCACGAAGGCCTCTGGGAAGTATCCGTCCTCCCTGTAGCCCTTGTACACCTCTCCCGAGGAGTTCACCCAGCGAAGCGGGAACACCGGGAATCCCATTTTGTCCCCGTCCCTCTTGCTGAGTTTTCCCTTGCCGTCCGGCTTGAGAAGAAGGGACAGATGGGCGAAACGGGGCATGGTGTCCTCCCATCCGAAGGCACGGTACAGCAGGTAGTGAAGGGGCAGCGATGGCAGCCACTCCTCGCCCCTTATCACTTCGGTTATCTCCATCAGGTGGTCGTCCACTATGTTGGCGAGGTGATAGGTAGGAAGTTCATCAGCCCTCTTCCAGAGGACCTTGTCGTCCAGGGTGTCGGTGTTCACCTCGATGTGTCCCCTGATGAGGTCATCCATTTTCACGACCGTGTCCTCGGGCATCTTGAAGCGGATGGTCCAGTTGGTGGTCTCATGAATTAGCCTCTCGGTCTCTTCCGCAGGAAGGGTCAGGGAGTTTTTCAGTGCTGTCCTTGTCTTCTGGTTGTACACGAAGGTCTCGCCGCGGGCCTCAGCCTGGGCTCTCATTTCGGAGAGTTCCTCCGAGGAATCGAAGGCGTAGTAGGCGTTGCCGGAGGAGACCAGCTGCTCTGCGAAGTCAAGATAGATTTCCCGCCTCTCGCTCTGGCGGTAGGGGGCGTGGGGGTGACGCTCGCTCTTTTCGCTTACGACACTGCCGCCCTCGTCCACTCCCTCATCGGGGAGTATGCCGCACCAGCGCAGCGCTTCTATGATGTAGGCTTCCGCTCCCGGTACCAACCTGGTGGAGTCGGTGTCCTCGATTCTCAATATGAAGTCTCCTCCATGCGCTTTAGCATAGAGATAATTATACAGTGCTGTCCTCACTCCACCCATGTGGAGGGGACCTGTGGGGGAGGGTGCAAATCTGACCCTTGTCCGTCTTGCCATGGCAAAAAAATCTTTGAATGGATTGGCCGGAAGTATGTTTTTCTATTCCAGTGTGCAAAATTACAAAAAAGGTCCCAATGCTTTTCCCTGCAAACCTTGCAAAATGAAAATCGCGCTGGGAGGGTAGTTGAATGATTTCGCAAAATGTGAAACGCAATATGCGAAACGCATTCTGCGCCGGGTAATGATGTGCCTGCATGAAGTGGCAAGCCACTCCTCCATCCCACAAAAGAAAAAGGGATGCCCCAACAGGGGCATCCACATATCATAGGGAAGAGAGCCCGTCCCGCTACGGGACGGACAGGTGTCTACATCCTTGGAGTGCGCAGGGTACGGCGGATTGCTGCAGTATTTTCCAGCTCGCCCTTGCTTTCGCCGGGACTTAGGGCAAGGACGGGACGGTCCTTATCCTCGAAGTGGAACTTGCGGACGTTCTCCAGGGAGTTGAAGTTGATCTTTATGTTCACCGGGTCTTCTGTGAGGCTGACTTCCCCTCCCGTGTCCTCTTTGTGGGAATCGTAGGTGAAGTCCTTGTCAATGAGGATGAGCTTGCCTACATCCGAGCCGGTGACCCCGATGAGGTCCATCTTGAACCCGGTTGCGATGGCGGTAATCTTGATGCTGTCCCCGACACTGGGGTCCTCGTCATAGATGATGCCCCTCTTGAACTTCACCAGCTTTCCGGTATACTTGATGACCATTTCAGTGATGGTGTTGAGCTCGTCCATGGTGAGGCCTTCCTTGTTGAGTCCGGCTGTGATGTTCAGGAGCATGTTCTTGGCGCTGCTCAGGTCGAAGTCGTTCAGCAGCGGGGACTCCAGTGCCCCTCTCACTGCATCTTCGAGACGGTTTTCGCCCCTTCCTTCGCCGCAGCCCATAAGAGCCATGCCTCCGTCCTTCATCATGGTCGTCACATCCTTGAAGTCCACATTGATGTTCCCGGCCTTGGTGATGATTTCGATGATGCCGCGAACCGCGGTGGCCAGGACCTCGTCAGCCTTCGGGAAGGCTTCGTGGATGAGCTGGTTGCCGTAGTGCTCGTAGAGTTTCTCGTTATTGATGATAAGGAGCGAATCGACGTTCTTCTCCAGTTCATGGATGCCGTCGACCGCCTTGGAGAGGAAGTCGTCCCCCTCGGTCTTGAAAGGAAGGGTGACAACCCCCACTGTGAGGATGCCCTTGTCCTTTGCCATCTTGGCGATGACAGGGGAGGCTCCCGTACCGGTACCTCCGCCCATGCCTGCGGTGATGAACAGCATCTTGGTGCCGCTGTCCAGGGCGATTTTGGAAATGGTCTCCATTGAGTCAAGGGCCGCCTTGCGTCCCTCGGTGGGGTTGGTCCCGGCCCCGAGTCCTTCCCCGAGTTGTATCTTGGTGGGGACATCGCTCTTGTTCAGTGCCTGGGAGTCAGTGTTGCAGACGATGAAGGTGCAACCCTCTATTTTCTGGTGGTACATATAGGTGACGGCATTGCAGCCGCCTCCGCCCACTCCGATGACTTTGATCATGGAGTTCTCCGTAGTCCAGTTCTTGTCGACGAATTGGGGCTCCTCGATATATCCTGTATTCATGGATGATGTGAGATTGAGTTGGTTTGTAATATTGAAAAAGTAACGTAGTGTCTTTGTGTGAGGCAGACACTCTTTCTCCTACGGGACTACATGTCCTCGTCGGAAGTGTCTTCCTCGGTAATGGTGTCGTAAATCTTCCCGGCAAGCGTTTTCCACTTGATCTTGAGCAAGCTTTCTTTCTTGGGGCCCTTATCCTTTTTGCGGCCTCTCCTGCCCGGCTTCTCAGTTACGGGGACCTCATCGTCGGAGAACAGGTTGCCTGAGTTGTCTTCATCCTCGATGCTTGCCCCTTCACCTTCTCCCTGAAGGAGGGGGTTGCTTGACTGCCTGCGGTAAGGAGTGTGTGAAACCTCTTCCTCCTCCTCGGTCCGGGTGGTATCGTAGGGGGTGTCACTCCCGTAATCGGAGTAGCTCTCCTGCCTTCCGGCATCTGCTGTCTCCTCTTCCTCATCCTCCATGACGGGATCGATGCAGTTGAGGGCGATGTCCTCCTTTGCGGCCAGGATCATGCCGATGGACGGGGCGGCGCCGGTCTCTTTGGCGCCCTGGCAACCGGATGCGGAGAACAGGTGGCGGGGAAGGCCCTTGCGGGCATTGAACCCGGAGAGTTCTTTGATGTAGGACAGGATATTGGCCAGTTCGGCTCCGCCGCCGGTAATGACTATCCCGCTGCGGAGGTCATCGGCGAGGCCGCTCCGCTCGATGTGGTAGAGGATGGCTTCGATGATTTCCTTGGTGCGGGCTGTGATGATTTCGGAGAGGTATTTCACCGGGATCTGCTTGTACCCCAGTTCCTCGTCCTCGATCTGGATTATCTTCTCCTCCAGGGAGGCCAGGCGATCGGGCTGGCAGGCTCCCCAGGCGAGCTTGATGTTCTCGGCGAGGTGCCTGGAGATGGAGCATTCGTTCTGGATATCGGCGGTTATGACATCCCCTCCGAAGGGGATGGCACCGTAGTAACGCATGATCTGCTTGTGGTAGATGGTGACAGAGGTGGCTCCGCCACCGAAGTCAATCAGAGCAACACCGCTTTGCATCTCATCGGATTTGAGAACGGCCCTGGCGGTAGTCCCGGGAGTGAAGTACTTGGCTGCGATGGCAATGTCAAGGGAGTTGAAGACCTTGTCGATGTTGCGCACCGAGCTCTTCTTTCCGATGAACAGCTTGAAGTTCCCCTCCAGATGTTCGGGGACCATGCCGATGATATCATCCTCGATGAGCTGGAACTCCTCCTCGGTGGAGTAGGACTGCGCAACGGCGCCGTACAGCTGCTCCTTATCGGGGTCCGAGAGCGGATAGCCGCTCTGGGCCATGAACTTGAGCGTCTCGATTTCCTCGGTGGTAATGTTCTCGTCGGGGTTCACCCTGTCCACTACCGCGGAGTTTGTCTCCTGCCTGACGTCACAGCGGGGCAGTCCCACCACGACCTGCAGGATCCTTATTTTCAGTTCCTCCTCGGCATCCCTTATCAGGACCCGGATGGCATCGGAGGCCTTCTTGGGATTGTAGACCGCCGAGTAGCGGATACCGTCGGAGGGCTTCTGTTTGTAGTAGAGGATTTCCACGTCCTCCCCCTGGACCTTCGCCACTGTGAGCGCCACCTTGTAGCTTCCAAGGTCCACGGATGCTAAATATCTCTCTTCCATTGTATGATATGTTTTTTTATGATATGTCTTTCTCTATTTTTTCTCTTCTTTTTCCCTGCACACTATCTGTCCGTCGAAGCGTACGTCAACTACCGCGTAGTAGTCCTTCTCCCTGGCGGGGAGTATGTACCGGTAGTAGGTCTTGAGCCTCGAGAATTTATCCTGGAAAAGGTCGGGCCCTCCGAAAATGAATTTCTCCTTTCCCTGCTTCGGCCTGAGGGTGAGGTTCCCCGCACTGTCCGAGGTGACGGACGGAGGAGAAGGCAGAGCGGAGGAACTCGTCCTCCTCCATGTATTTTGCCATGTCGACGATGTCCCTGACCCATGTCTTTGCCTCGGGACTTGCGCCGGGGAAGTCCTCCATGGATAGGGGAAATTCCCCGCCAACCGTCAGGAGGGACTCCACCCTGTCCTTTTTCTGGGGGAACACAATCCCGTCGGAGTCTGCGAAATAGCCGTTTTTCATTCCCTTGGACATGAACAGCACGACGGGTTCCCGCTGGGAAAGTTCAATGTGCAGGATGCCCCGGGGGTTCTCCCCCTCGAGGTATGCGGTAGTGTAGGCCTCCACGCCCACAACAGCGCTCCGCTGCGAGAGGGCATCCTCTATGGCCTTGAGGTCCAGGCTGTCGAGTCTCTTGCCCTCGAACTTCCCGTAGTCTTCATGAAGGTACCTTACGACGTCGGCCTCCTTGATGAAATCCAGCCTTGAAGAGTCCCTTATCACGACATCCAGTTCGTCGCACACCACAGTGGCCCTCTTCATCTGGGCCTTCTGCGAAAGGAGGCTCATGAGGAGGACGAGGATGAGAGTCGAGAGGATGGGAACCGTTATTTTCAGGAACTTCTTCATTGGGACTTATGCGGGGTGTTTGCTCTAGGCTGAGGGATACTTCTTCTCAAGCATGCTCGTTATGGGTTCTACATATGATGATATGTCACCGGCCCCGAAGGATACGAGGACATCCTCGCTTTCATTCCCGAGGAAGGAAAGCAGCTGCTCCTTGTGGATGAGGGTCTTCCTCGGGCAGGTTATGCCACGGAGGATGATATCGGAGGTGACACCCGGTATGGGTTCCTCCCTTGCGGGATAGATATCCAGCAGTATCACCTCGTCCGCCAGGGACAGAGCGTCGGCAAAGCCTTCCGAGAGGTCCCTTGTCCTTGAGAAGAGATGGGGCTGGAATATGGCCGTAATCTTCCTTCCGGGGAAGATTCCCCGGATGGAGGAGAGGGTCGCGCGGAGTTCGTCGGGATGGTGGGCGTAGTCGTCAATGTATGTAAGGCCGGGCCTGTTGATGTGGACTTCCATCCTTCTTTCCGCCCCGAGGAAAGAGGATATCCCTTCCTTCAGGCTCCCCTCGTCCACTCCTTCACGAAGTGCCAGGGCGGCTGCGGCGATGCTGTTCTCGGCCCCGACCCTTCCCAGGGTGCCTACCCTTATTCCCTTGACCACACCTCCGGGATGTACGAGGTCATAGTGGAAGTGCCCCATGCTGTCGGGATGTATGTTCTCGGCGTGGTAATCGGAGAGGGGGTCGTCGAGACTATAGGTAAGTATCTTTGCGGGAGTGTCCTTCTCTGAAAGGGGAAGGCCCCTTTTTATGAGCAGAGTGTCGGAGCACTGGGCCACAAAGTTCCTGAATGCCTCGCGGTAGTTCTCCGGGGTGCCGTAGATGTCCAGGTGGTCGGGGTCCATGGCGGTCACTACCGCAGTGTGCGGATAGAGTGTCAGGAAGGACCTGTCGAACTCATCCGCCTCCACGACTACCGTTTTCTGTTCACCGATCAGGAAATTCGAGTGGAAGTTGCGGGAGATGCCCCCCAGGAATGCCGAGCAGTCAATCCCGCCGGTGCGGAGCAGGTGGGCTGTCATCGTGCTGATGGTGGTCTTGCCGTGGGTCCCGCTCACGGCGAGGCACTTCTGGCCCTTCGCTATCTCCCCGAGGGCATGGGCCCTCTTTACGGTGTCATAGCCGTGGGACAGGGCGTAAGCGAGTTCCGGCATGTCTTCGTGGATGGCTGAGGAGTAGACGACCAGGGTGTCCTCCACGCCGGAAGGAATGAGGGAGGTGTCCGGGGTGTAGTGCACAGGGATCCCTTCGGCCTCTAGTTCCCCGGTAAGCGGGGAGGGAGTCCTGTCGTAGCCGGATACGTTCTTTCCGATGTACTTGAAATACCTCGCAAGGGCGCTCACGCCAATGCCGCCGATCCCTATGAAATATATATTCGAGTATTCTTTCTCTTTCATGACAAGTGGTGGTAGCTGAAGTGGAAGAGAGTCATGACTTAGTCTTGGCGGATTCCTTTTCGAGGACCCTGTAGACCTCGTCCGCTATGGTCTGTGCCGCATCGGGAAGGGCCAGGGCCGCTATGTTCCTTTCCATATCCTGGATTTTCCCGCTCTGTCCCAGTAGCTCTATTGCCGTTGGCAGAAGCTTCTCGGGAGCCTCGCTGTCCTTTACTATCATGGCCGCATCCCGTCTCACGAGGGCCATTGCGTTGTGGGTCTGGTGGTCCTCTGCCACGTTGGGCGAGGGAACGAAGATGGCTGCCTTATGCACAGCGCAAAGTTCCGAAACGGTGCTGGCCCCGGAACGGGAGACAACCACGTCCGCCGCACTGTAGGCCAGGTCCATCCTCGCTATGAAATCCGTATGGTGGATGCCGCAGAAGGAGGGGCGGGAAGACTCCGGAAGGGTGGCCTCGGCATTTTTCATGAACTCATCGATGGACCCTTTGTAGTATTTGCCGCACTGCCAGAGGATATCGATGCCCTCCCCGCCGGGGCAGCCTGCACTGATCCACTCCTTCATGCTTCGGTTGAGCTGTGCGCTTCCGAGGCTTCCGCCCAGGATGAGGAGGTGCTTTCTGCCCGGGTCAAGTCCGTACAGGCGTATTCCTTCCTCCCTGCTCTCGGGAGTCGGGGGAGTCATCTGTGAACGGATGGGGTTGCCGGAGAGGACTATCCTGTCTGCGGGGAAGAACTTCTCCATTCCCTCATAGGCGACGCAGATGCTCTGTGCCTTCTTCCCGAGAATCTTGTTCGCAAGCCCCGCGAAGCCGTTCTGCTCCTGGATGAGGCAGGGGATGTGAAGATCCTGGGCCGCCCAAAGGAGGGGAGCCGAGGCATAGCCTCCCACGCCAATGGCGATATCCGGCTTGAAATCCCGGATTATTTTCTTTGCCTTGTTGACGGAGGCGATAACCTTTACCGGGAGCTGCAGGTCATTGATGATGTTCTTGAGGGAGAGTTGCCGCTGGAGTCCCACAATGGGAAGACCCACTATCTTGTATCCCGCGGCGGGGACTTTCTCCATCTCCATCTTGCCTTCGGCCCCGACGAAGAGGATTTCTGAGTCGGGATTGCACTTTTTGAGCGCACCGGCGATGGATACGGCAGGGAAAATGTGTCCTCCCGTTCCGCCTCCGCTGATTATGGCCCGAATCGGCCTGTATGTAATGTCGGTCTTCTTGTCTGTGTTATCCATGATGTGTGTGATGTGTTATTCGTCCAGGTCCTCTTCCCCGTCTCCATCGTCTGGCGCCTCGGAGTCGGTGGGGGATAGGGGTACGCTTTCCTCTCCTTCTTCAAGTACGCGGACCCTCTGGCGGGACTCTTCCCGGGAAGATGGCTCTTCCCCACCTTCCGCTTCTTCCGCCCTGGAGGCGGCAAGTGCTGCGCTGGCCTCCTCCTGCGCCGCGAGGAGCCTCTTCTCGGCAGAGCGGCTAATGGAGAGGATGACGCCGAAAGCCAGGCTGAAAGCGAGGAATGAGGATTTTCCGTGGGATATCATCGGCAGGGTCTGTCCCGTCATGGGGGCGAGGTCCACGTTTATGAGCATATGCATGAGGGCCTGTCCCGAAATGAGCAGGACGAGTCCCGCAATTACGGTCTTCTGGTAAATGGAATCGCAGTACCTCACTATCCTGGACCCCCTGGCCAGGAGGCTTCCATACAGCAGGAGTATCACCAGGGCCCCCAGCAGACCATATTCCTCCACTATGAAAGCGAACATGTAGTCCTCGAAGATGACGGGGACGGTGTATTTCTGGGTGGAGCGGCCAGGTCCCTTGGGAAGGATGCCTTCCTTGACCGCGAGCTTGGCTCCCAGAGCCTGGCGGTTCTTGTCCAGGGCCTCCTTGAACTCGATGGTGCCTTCTTCGTACTGGAGCACTTCCTGCTCGGAGTCGGAGGAGAACTTGGCTATCCTGGAAATGCCGGTACCGATCCTCTCGAACATCTTGCCGTCGGAAGCGAAGTAGGCTCCCACGGCAAGGCCGACGAGGGCGAAGCCCACAAGGATGACCGGGATGAGTTCCTTTATGCGGATGCCTCCCACAAGTATGGTGGCTCCCATGATCAGGCCGATGAAAAGGGTCGAGGAGACGCTTCCCACCATTATCATGGCGCTGACCAGGAGGATGGGAGCGTAGATGTACATGATTTTCTTTGCCAGGGAACTTTGCATGAAGGCGAAGTGGTCCATCTTCGCAAGGGAGTTCGCTATGGCGAAGTCGTCGTCCTTGTATGCCTGGACCGCCCAGCCCAGGTACATCACCATGAATATCTTCACGAACTCATAGACGTGGAGCTGGAAACCCAGTATGCTCAGCGAACGGTAGGCGTCGTTGATGTGGAGGGCCTTCACGAAGGGAAGGTTCACTTTCAGTACCAGCATCGACAGCAGTACCACCGATACCAGGAAGCCGTACTTGGATATGAATTTGAAGAATTTCGGGCTCATGTAGTAGACCATGAACATGACGGCGAGGCCCACGATCACGATGAGGAACTGTTCCCTGATGATGGCGGAGCGGGTTGTCCCCAGCTGGTTGGCCAGAAGGGATGTGGAAGAGGATATGGCCAGGATGGAAATCATGATGAGGATCAGGACGATCATGAAGATCACCCTGTCCCCGGCGAATCCGTCGATGAATGACCATATCTTCTTTCCGGAGGAAGAAGCAGAGGTTTTGGTTTTTGAGTTAGCCATGATAAAAGTGTTTGTGCAGTAGTTTATTGAAAAGTAGTGGTGCAAATAAGTATGGTGTATTTATCCTTGATGTCCGGTTTTTGTGGATCAGTGCCTTAGAGGGCCCTTACGGCCTCCTTGAATTTCTCGCCCCTGTCCTCGTAGCTTGTGAAAAGGTCGAAGGAAGCGCAGCAGGGGGACAGCAGGACGACGTCCCCGTCCACTGCCATGGCCTGTGCCTTGGTGACCGCCTCCTGGGCTGAGAGGGCGTCAGTTATGCTGCTCTCTCCCACTATGGGCTCGAAGCACTCGTGTATTTTCCTGTTGTCCACCCCAAGGCAGACGATCCCCTTCACTTTCTCCTTCACCAGCTCCAGCAGTGGGGAGTAGTCATTGCCCTTGTCCTTCCCGCCCACAATCCACACGACGGGCTTTTTCTGGCACTCGAGTGCGTACCAGGCCGAGTCCACGTTGGTGGCCTTGGAATCGTTGATGTACAGGACCCCTCCGACGCTCAGTACCGGCTCCAGCCTGTGCTCGATGGGCTGGAAGGTCCTGAAGGAATTGCGGATGACCTCGTTGTCTATGCCGCTGGCCTTGGCAGCCAGGGCTGCCGCCATGGAGTTGTAGATGTTGTGCTTGCCGCCGAGGGCGAGTTCTTCAAGGTAGAAGTCTGACTCCGTGTCCTCATAGCGGACCACCATCTTGTCCCCCGACAGGAATGCTCCCTGCTCGACTTCCCCCATCTGGGTGAAGGGAAGCTTCTTGCACTGGAGGACTATCTGGTCGAGGTGGTTTATGGTGATCTCGTCGTCGGAATCGAAGATGAAACAGTCCTCGGGACGCAGGTTGCGGGTGATGCGGAACTTGCTTCGGACATAGTTCTCCATCTTGTAGTCGTACCTGTCCAGATGGTCGGGGGTGATGTTCGTTATGATGGCTATGTCGGGACGGAACTCGTAGCAGTTGTCCAGCTGGAAAGAGGAAATCTCCAGGACGTAGTAGTCATGGTGGGTCGTCGCCACCTGGTAGGCGTAGCTCTGGCCGATGTTCCCGCCAAGTCCCACATTGAGGCCCGCCTGCTGGAGGAGGTAGTAGATGAGGGATGTGGTGGTGGTCTTTCCGTTGGAGCCGGTTATGCAGATTTTCTTGGCGCTGTCATAGCGGGATGCGAACTCGATCTCCGATATGATGGGGATCCCTTTGGCGGAGAGTTCCTTCACGAGGGGAGCGCTCGAGGGGATGCCCGGTGACTTCACGACCTCGTGGGCGTCAAGCACCTTCCCAGGTGTATGCCCGCCTTCCTCGAAGGGGATGTCCCACTTCGAAAGGGTCTCCTTATAATCGGGCTTGATGTTGCCATTGTCGGATACGAATACCTCGAATCCTTTCACTTTGGCGAGAACCGCCGCCCCGACTCCGCTCTCGGCTGCACCGAGTATTACTATCTTGGTCATTTCCTGAAATTGTTTCCGTCCTTTTCCCTTTGGGAATGGTATGTGTGTGTCAAACTGTCTTTATTATGTTGAGCGTGTCGCTACCTTATCTTGAGCAGGGCGAGGGTGCTCACTGCGAGAATGATCCCCACGATCCAGAAGCGGACCGTAATCTTGGCCTCATGGTGGGGCGGGACCGGCTTATGGAAGATGATGCTCCCGGAGGGTTCCACCTTGTCCTGGAAGTGATGGTGAAGCGGGGTCATGGACCAGATGCGGCGCCCTTCCCCGTACTTCTTGCGGGTGGCCTTGAAGTAGACCCTCTGCATCAGGACGGAGAGGCTTTCCATGAGGAATATGCCGCAAAGAAGGGGGAGGAGGAGCTCCTTTCGGATGAGCACCCCGCTCACTCCGATGATTCCCCCGATGGTGAGGCTGCCCGTGTCGCCCATGAACACCTGGGCGGGGTAGGAATTGTACCACAGGAACCCGATGAGGGTTCCCACGAAGGCCCCCATGAAAATCGCTATCTCCCCGGTTCCGGGGATGTACATTATGTTGAGGTAGTTGGAGTTCACGATGTTGCCGCTGAGCCATGCGAGGATGCCGATTACAATCCCCACTATCGCAGAGGTCCCTGCCGCAAGGCCGTCTATCCCGTCGGTGAGGTTGGTGCCGTTGGAACATGCGGTAATGACGAGCACTATCATGATGACGTAGATCATCCACTTTGTGTACCATCCCATGGCTCCCTTGAACGGGGTGAGGCTCTTGTAGTCGAACTCATGGTTCTTCACGAAGGGAATGGTGGTCTTGGTGCTCTTCACCACGTCCTCCTCCTTGTAGGTGCCGGACTGGATCTGGCGCACCGAGTTGGGGGTGAGATTGGTGTCCTGTCCCTCCGCCACTATGGTCTGGGGGTTGACGGGGACTTTTTCCCTCACTACGATGTTCGGGCTGTAGCACACGAACAGGCCGATGATGAGGCCCAGGATAACCTGCAGGATGAGTTTTGTCCTCTCGCTCATCCCCTCCTTCTTTTTCTTGAAGATCTTGATGCTGTCGTCCCAGAGCCCGATCCCGCCGCACCAGACGGTGGTGAGGATGAGAAGCTGGATGTAGACGTTGGTCAGGTCGGCGAAGAGGAGCACCGGGATGAGTGTGCCCAGGATGATAATGATACCTCCCATCGTGGGGGTGCCTTTTTTCTGCATCTGGCCCTCGAGGCCAAGGTCGCGGATGGTCTCCCCGATCTGCTTCTTGCGAAGGCGCCCGATTATCTTCCCTCCGAAAATGAAGGTGAACAGAATAGCAGTTACAGATGCTACCATTGTCCTGAAGGACAGGTAGTTCATTAGGTTATGCCCCGGAAAGTCGAGGTGGCTTAGTGCTCGTATAAGGTGATATAACATATCTTTGTTCTCCGTCTTTACTGTTGAGGGTCCATTGAGTCAAATACTTCCTGGACGATTTCCCGCTCATCGAAATGCTTCTTTTCCCCGTCGATTATCTGGTAGGTCTCGTGGCCCTTGCCGGCAAGCAGGATCGTGGCCCCGCGGGGAGCTGTGAGAATCGCGGTGCGGATTGCCTGCTTCCTGTCCGAGATGAACAGGGTCCTGGCTTCCCCCCTCGGGGTGAACCCCCCTCGGATGTCCTCCATGATGTCCTCCGTCTTCTCGGAGCGGGAGTTGTCGGATGTGACGACGATGATGTCGGAGTATTTCTCGCTGACGGCTGCCATCTCGGGTCTCTTGCTGCGGTCCCGGTCCCCGCCGCAGCCGAACAGGCACACAAGCGGACTTCTCGGGGCTGTGCCTCGAAGTGCCTTGAGCACGTTCTCCAGGGCATCCGGGGTGTGGGCGTAGTCGATGACTACACTCAGCTCCTTCTTGCCGTGGATGGTCTCCAGTCGCCCCCTCGCGCTTTGCAGTTTGCTCAGTCCCACGAGGGCCTGCTGCTGTTCCATGCCAAGAAGGATGGCGGTACAGTAGATGCTCAGCAGGTTGTAGGCGTTGTGCTGACCGATGAGGGTGGTCCAGACCTCTTTCCCGTCGATGCGCAGCTGCATCCCGTCGACGCTCTCCTCTATTACCCGGCAGGTGTGGTCCGCAAGGCTCCTCAGGGAGTAGGTGACCACCGTCGCGGCGCAATTCTGCACCATCACCTGACCGTTCCTGTCATCCATGTTGACAAGGGCGAAGGAGTCCTTCCCGAGGTTGTCGAAAAGAAGTTTCTTGCAGCGCAGGTACTCCGCGAAAGTCCCGTGGTAGTCGAGATGGTCATGGGTGAGGTTTGTGAAAATGGCTACCTTGAAGTGAAGGCCGCTGACCCTTTCCTGCTCAAGTCCTATGGAACTCACTTCCATGAAGCAGTACCGGCATCCCCCGTCCACCATCTTGCGCAGGAGGGCGTTGATGGTGATCGGGTCGGAAGTGGTGTTCAGCGTCTCGGTCATCTCCTTCCCGACGTAGTTGGCAATGGTGGACAGAAGGCCGCACTCAATCCCCCGGTCCATGTACATGTTGTACAGGAGGGTGGCGGTTGTGGTCTTCCCGTTGGTCCCGGTGACACCCACGAGGGTGAGCTCGGAAGAGGGGTCGCCGTAGAAGTTCCTTGCGGCAATTGCCATGGCGTGACGGGAGGAGCCGACGCGAATGAGCGTGAGTGAATCGACGGCGGGAACGGTTCCGCTTTTGGCCTGAAGGTCGTTTTCGGGACTGAATTTCGCAAGTTCCGAGCAGAGGGCATCCCTGTCCTCGTACATTATCGCAACCGCCCCGCCACGGATTGCGGAGGCTATGTAGCGGTGTCCGTCGGAGGCCTTTCCCTTCACTGCTATGAACAGCGATGAGGGGACGGCCTTGCGAGAATCACAGCAGATGCTGGAGATGGACCTGTCCGTCCTTCCCTCCACACCTGTTGAACCGCAGTCCCGTATGATATCTTGAAGAAGCATTATAAAGTAGGTGTCTTTTTATCCTGTTTCCTGGTGAGCTGGGCAGTCTTTGCGCTTTCTTCCCCTTCCCCGTCCATGGCCCAGCGGGGGAGGGAATGGAGTTCCGAAATCACTTCTCCGTTCTCCTTGTCTATGGCGTAGACGTTGTCGACGATCTCCCGGATGGTGAGGGCGGGGATTGTACCGCCGTAGAATATCTCCCTGTCAAGGCGGGAATACACTACGCAGATGGCCGAGTAGCGGGGCTGCTCAACCGGGAAGAAGCCAACGAAAGTGGCCTGGTACTGCTTGCGTCCCTGCTCGTCCTCGTAGGGACGGTGGCTCTTGCGGGTGTACTTGGCGGGAAGCACGATTCTCGCTGTGCCGGTCTTCCCGGCGATGGAGCACTTCGCCCCCTTCACTTTCTTTCCGGTTCCTTCGGTGGTGACTGCATTGAGGGCCTTGGCCAGGGTGTCGGCGGTGGCACGTGAGCAGATGGACCCGTTCAGTACGGTGGGTCCCCTCATCTCCACGACTTTCCCGTCCTTCTCGATGCTCTCGACCAGGTAGGGCTTCATCATCTTTCCCTTGTTGGCGATGGCGTTGTAGAAGGTTATGATGTGAAGGGGAGTCTCCCCGACTGAGTATCCGATGGCTACGCTCCCCAGGTCGGTGTCGCTCCAGTACTGGGACTCGGGAGACGGAAGGGTCGGGGTGGAGAACCCGTCGAGGTCGAAGTCGTAGGCTTCTCCCAGCTTGTACATGTACAGGCGGTCTATCATCTGCTTGGGGGATGAACCGTAGGCATCGATGGCAAGCTTCCTGAAAACGTAGTTCGAGGAAATCTCGAACCCGTGGAGGACGCTTATCTTGTCGGTCTTGTTCTCCCTCTCGTAGTCATAGATGTGGGCATCGGTGGTGAACCCCTTGACGTAACCGTGGTTCGTCGGAATCTCGGTGCTCAGCGACACCTTGCCGTCCTCGAGAAGCGTCATGAGGGTCGTCGTCTTGAAGACGGAACCGGGCTCGCCGATCCTTCCGACAGCCATGTTGTAGGTCTCGTGGAGCTGGTTGGTCACACTGTCCCTCAGAAGGTTTACCATGGCACGGATCCCTCCGGTCTCCACGTCCATCAGTATGACGCACCCGCCTTCGATTTTCATGTTGTCCTCAATCTGGTGACGAAGGGCCCTGTCTGCAATGTCCTGCATGTCGATGTCCAGGGTGGTGCGGATGTCGTTGCCGTCGGTGGGCTGGACATAGGCGGAGTCGTAGTTGTGGATGTAGCGCCTCCCGTCGGTCACTTTCATCCACTCGATGCCTTCCTGGCCGTGGAGGGCGTAATTGAACTTGCCCTCGATGCCGATCTTGTTGCGGGCGACCTCGGCGGAGGAGTTGTTGCGGACATGCCCGATGGTCCTTCTGGCAAGGGCTCCGTAGGGGTACTGCCTGGTCTCTAGGGACTCCACTATGATCCCACCCCTGTTGGGACCCCTGCGGAACAGGGGCAGGGCCTTCACTTCCTGGAGGGTCTCATGGTCGATCTGGCCTCCGATGGGAACGTACTTGCGGCCCTTCTCCCGGCCTTCCTTTATCAGGGCGAAGTACTGCTCGGGAGTCTTGTCCTTGTAGATGCGGGCGAGTCCCTTGGAGAGTTCCTCGGCCTCGGAGAGCCATATCTGCTCGACCTCCGGCTTCTTTATCTTGTTTTCCTCCTTCATGACGGTGCAGTCCATCCTCACCTGGTACATGGGGGTGGACACGGCCAGCAGCCTCCCGTCATGGGAGAGAATCATCCCCCTCTGGGGGACAAGGGTCACTTTCTCGTTGTGGGGACGCAGGTACTTGGCGAGGGTCGGGTCCGGTTTCCAGGTGAACTGGATAAGGAGGATACGCCCCAGGATCACTGCCGTGAGGATCAGGAATACCCAGTATGCGACAGCCAGGATTATGCCGATGCGGTCACGCCCCGCCTCGGTGGCCTCCGCTGCGATATCGGGGGAGGATGAGAAGTTGTTCCTGCGTTTTGGAGTGTTTCTGCCGTTTGCCATAGCCTGTCCTCCTTACTGATTGCGGATTATGGTTGCGGGCTGCTCGGGCAGAACGAGGGGGGAACCGCTTTCCTCAAGCATCTTCTCCATGGTGGAGAGCCTGTTGAGGCTTTCCAGCTCGACCGCCTTCTGGGTGTAGTAGATCTTGATGTCGGTGAGGGCCTGCTTGCCCCTCTGGACCTTTACGAGAGTGTTGTCAACCTTGAGGCTGAGCCAGATGCTGAGCCAGGCAAGGAGGAAAGTGTAGATGATGTGGAGGAAGTACTTGTCAAGGTGAAGGCTCATCAGGAGCTCTCCCCTTCCAAGGGCCCTGAACGTGCGCCTCAGGGCGGAGGATTGTTTCTTTGTGCGTGCCATTATCTGTAAGTAGTATTAAAGTTGTCGTCGTTGTCCTGGTCGTCATGGACCCTCTCGGCCACTCTCATCTTGGCGCTTCTGGCCCGGGTGTTGGAGGATATCTCCTCCTCGGAGGGGAGAACGGGCTTTTTCTCCACCACCTTGAAGGGGGAGAGGCTCTTCCCGTAGAAATCCCGCCTCACTTCCCCGGAGATGCTTCCCGTCTTCATGAAGTTCTTCACCATCCTGTCCTCGAGGGAATGGTAGGTGATGACAACCAGCCTTCCGCCCTCCTTTATCATCCTCGGGGTGGAAAGGAGGAACTTCTCAAGGGACCTCATTTCCCCGTTGACCTCTATCCTGAGGGCCTGGAAGACTTTCGCCAGGACCTTGTGCTCCGCCCCTTTGGGAAGCATGGGGGCGAGGGCCTCGGACAGCTGCCCGGTGGTGAGGATCGGAGAGGAGTCGCGGCGCTTTGTAATCAGCATGGCGGCTCTCTGCGGGTTGTCAACTTCCCCCCATGTCCGAAGGACCTTCTCCAGGTCCTCCTGGGTGTAAGTGTTCACTATGTCCTGGGCGGTGATGCCCCCTTCCGGGTTCATTCTCATGTCAAGGGGGGAGTCGAAGCGGAAGGAGAACCCCCGCTCGGGTGTGTCGAACTGGTGGGAGGACACTCCCAGGTCAGCAAGCACACCGTCCACTCTCTCCGTTCCCGTGAAATCCCTCAGGAAACGTACATAGTCGGCTGCGTAGCGGTAGTTGGACCTCACGATCCTCAGCCTCGGGTCCTCGGGGGCTGCCGATATGGCATCCTTGTCGAGGTCGAAGGCGATGACCTTCCCCTTGGGGGAGAGCCTTGACAGGAGGGCGGAAGTATGTCCGCCCCCACCGAGAGTCGCATCGACGTATACGCCGTCGGGCGAAACTACAAGTGAAGACAGACTCCTATCCAAAAGAACCGGTCTGTGATATGATGACATGCTCCCTCCTCCCTTCTGTTCTATATGGTCAGGGTGAGCTTGCGGTTATACCCCTCAACCAAGGGCTTCTCCATTTCACCAAGGTCGAAATTCTCTTTTGCCCAAATCTCGATCTTGTAGTCCAGGCCGCTGAACACCACGTCTTTGGTTACGCCGATGCCTTCAAGGAACTCCCTGGGTATGGTGATTCGTCCGATCTTGGGATCCGCACATACCTCGGCGGTACCTCTCATGTACCATCTCCAATACTGAGCGTCATCCTTGTCCATGAGATTGAGCTGGGACCTGATCTGGGTCGCCATCGCGGACCATACCTCGTAGGTGAACATCTCCAGGCACATCGCATTGAGGTCCCTTCTCACTACGAAGTGAGGGATCTCGTCCGCGGGCAGGGTACCCTTGAACTCCGAGGGGAGGACCAGCCTTCCCTTGTCGTCAAGTTTTGCCTTATGTGTGCCTATGAAGCCCATCTGCTGTATGGATATGAGTGTGTGCTTAAGTCTTTGTTGCTGTAGGCCTTGGCCTCCCGCCGGTAAACCGGGCTGGGGCGTGCCTCCTTTGGAGGGACATTTCGCTCAGTGCAAAGTTAGCCATAATTTTTACATTTCTTTCCATCTGATTACAATTTTTTCCACAAATTTCCCTTGCTTCTTGTTTGCGATAATGCCAGGCGGAAGGAAAGGGGTGGAAAGAGAGGGGCACAAAAGAAGCTCCCGGAGGGATTGTCGGAGGATCCCTTCGGGAGGCGGAGTCTCTTTCTAAAGTGGCTAAGAGCCTAATTATCAGTTATGAGTGAGCAAAGAAGAGTGGCGGAGGTGCAGTCATCGACCCTCACTTTCACGTAATCACCCTTGGTGTGGACGGAGTCTGTGAAGACGCACATCTTGTTGTTGGAGGCCCTTCCGCAAAGCTGGGAGCTGTCACGCCTCGACGGGCCTTCGATGAGCACCTCGAATACCTTTCCCACATCGGAGCGGTTACTGCGGGCGGAGAGCTCGTTCTGCAGGGCTATTATCTCCTCCAGCCTACGCCCTTTCACCTCGGGCGGGACGTCATCGGGATACTTCAGGGCGGCGAGGGTCCCCGGCCTTTCGGAGTACTGGAACATGTAGGCATAGTCGTATCTCACTTTCCTCATCACGTCCAGCGTGTCCCTGTGGTCCTCCTCCGTCTCGGAGCAGAACCCGGCTATGATGTCGGTAGTGATGGCGCACCCCGGCATGACCGAGCGGATCTTGGCGACCCTTTCCAGGTACCAGTCCCTGGTGTAGCGCCGTCTCATCTTCTGTAGCATCCTGTCGCTTCCGGACTGCAGGGGGAAGTGGATATTCTTGCAGATATTGTCGTAGCGGCCCATCGTGTAGATGACTTCGTCACTGATGTCCTTGGGGTGGGAAGTGGAGAAGCGCACCCGGAGGGTGGGGGAGAGAAGGGCTACCTTCTCGAGAAGGGATGCGAACGTGACTTCACCCACCTCGGGGTCCTTCCAGTAATAGGAGTCCACGTTCTGACCCAGAAGGGTGACTTCCTTGTAGCCCTTTTCCAGCAAGTCCCGGGTCTCTGCGAGGATGGTCCTCGGGTCCCGGCTTCTTTCGGCTCCCCTCGTATAGGGGACCACGCAGTAGGAACAGACATTGTTGCAGCCCCTCATGATGGAGACGAAAGCGCTCACCCCGTTCTTGTCTATCCTCACCGGGTTTATGTCGCCGTAAGTCTCCTCATGGGAGAGGAGGACGTTTATCTGGGGGGATGTGGGAGTGATCCTGGATAGAAGCTCGGGAAGGGACCTGTAGGAGTCAGGGCCCGCGACGAGGTCCACTCTGTGGGAGTCGAGGAGTTTGTCCTTGAGCCTCTCGGCCATGCAGCCGACGATTCCTACGATGAGGCCTGGATGGGAGCGCCTGAAGGAGTTGAACTGCTGGATCCTGCCCCAGATCCTCTGTTCGGCGTTGTCCCTGACCGAGCAGGTGTTGGCCATGATGACATCCGCCTCGGCGATATCCTCGGTCCTCTCGTACCCATTCCCAAGAAGGATGGAGAAAATGACCTCGGTGTCATTCACGTTCATCTGGCAGCCGTAAGTTTCTATGTAGACTTTCTTTCCCATATGCTTTATTTTGAAGCGCAAAGATACGCAAGTTTTTGCATTTCATCCGCCCCGCCCTGCCGAGGGGTCCCAGGGGGGCGTTATTTTTTAGAAAACCGGAAAATGACTCTTTTGGGGGTCATAACAATAGTATCTGCCAGGAATTGAATGCCCAAATCCTCATTTGCGGTGTGTTGTCACTGCCTCCTTTTCAGGGGGAGAACTATATGCTATATTTGTCAGGTGTGTTCTCCTGGACGGTCTAGGTAAGCTTTGGGCTATGTCCTTTCTACGTTTTTAATCATTACCAAAACGAGGGACAGAAAAAATCTAAAACCAAAAAGTTGTATATTTGCATCCAAAGGTAAGGTTTCCCCTTTCCATCACGGGCCCCGAGGGGCACACTAATTGAAGACGAATTCTATGAAAATGAGATATCAAAGCGGACACTCCGTTGTGCGGTGCACCCTTGCCGCAGTGGTGTTTCTATGCTGCCTGGGGCTTGCCACCGGCTGTTCCACTATCCGCAATGTAAAGAATATCAAGATCCTGGGCGGGTCAGTGTCGCAGGTTACCCCTTTGGGACTGCACGGACTCAAGGCGGTCCTGGACCTCAAGGTGGAGAACCCGGCCATGCAGCTTGGCCTGTCCGATGTCACTGGAGTGGTCCGCTACAAGGGGGAACCGATAGTGAACCTCCAGGCGGAGCCGGTGGTGGTAAACGGCCGGACCACCGCAGTGTATTCCCTACCTTGTTCCGCCAACCTGTCGGAAGGTCTCTCCCTGATGAAAGTCGTGGGCATGCTCTCAGACTACAACATGGATGACCTCAAAATTGACCTCACGCTGCGCCTCAAACTGAAGAGCGGACTTAGCGCGCCGCTGAAATTCAAGAACATCTCGGTCTCAAAGATGCTGAAGTAGCCCCGGGGTTGCAAGACTAATGACGACAAGACAATGAAAGCCCATCAAAAATATATCCTACGCCCCCTCCTCTGCATCCTTTCCATGCTCCTGCTTGGAAGCCTCGTGAACAGGGCACAGGCCCAGGAAACGGAAACCTCCCCCGAGGATACACTCACCCAGGTACTCCCCCCGGTGGTCGACTCCACCCTTCTGGGGAAGTCCATTTTCGATATCCTCCCCTCCAAGGACGAGGGAGGTCGTGCAAGCGTGACCCTCCATCAGTCCAACCAGCTCAGGAACGCCTTCAGGACCCAGGTCGCCAAGAACTCCTCAAGGAAGATCCAGGGTTACAGGGTCAGGATTTATTTCGATAACCAGCAGAACTCCAGAGCTGTGAGCTTCGGCTACAGGGCCCGTTTCATCGGGATGTTCCCCGACATACCCGCCTACCTGGTCTACCAGGCGCCCTTTTTCAAGGTGACGGTCGGTGACTTCAGGACAAAGAGCGAGGCGATGGAACTTCTGAGAAACATAAAGTCGGCTTTCCCCGCGGCTTTCGTGGTGAAGGAGAATATTAACTATCCGGACCCAAGTCCCAAGCACAGATTCTCTGCGGATCCTTCTCCCGAAACCCCATCTTCCGTCACTACCGACGAATCCTAATTACGGCAATACTCCTCCCACTCACTCTCACATGCAGAAACAGGAACTCACCATAAAGCAGCAGCAGAAGCTCTCCCCGCTTCAGATCCAGACCATCAAGCTCATCGAGCTGCCGGTCCAGGAACTGGAACAGCGTATCCGCAAGGAACTGGAGGAGAACCCGGTCCTGGACGACAGTCCGCAGGAGAAGAGTGACGATACCGAGGACGATGAGCCCCGTGACGTGTCCCTTTCCGAGATAAAGGAAGATGACAGCACTCCGTATTACCTGCTGAAGATCAACAATTACGGCAAGGACGAGAGGCCGCAGTATTCCACATTCTCGGTCAAGCAGAGTTTTACGCAGAGCCTGATGGAACAGCTGGGGTTCCGTGACATAACGGAACACGAGCGCCAGATCGCAACTTTCATAATAGGGAGCCTCGGTGAGGACGGTTACCTCAGGCGAGACATCGACAGCCTCGTCGATGACCTGGCTTTCCGTGCCGGAATAGAGACTGACGAGGAGGAAGTGGAAAGGCTCCTTCACATGATTCAGGAGTTCGATCCCCCGGGAGTCGGGGCCAGGAACCTCCAGGAATGCCTCCTGCTCCAACTCAAGGTGATGAACCAGACCGAGGAGGTGCTCCTTGCTGAAAGGATCCTTACCGAGCAGTTCAACGAGTTTTCGAACCGTCATTACCGCAGGGTCATGGCCAAGCTCGGCATAACCGAGGAACAGATGAAGCAGGCGGTGAGCAAGATCGTCCATCTGAATCCCTCCCCGGGAGGCCAGATAGATGACTCCGACGCGGACCGTGCCCTCCAGATAGTGCCGGATTTCCGGCTGGACTATGAGGAGGGGGAGTTCAAGCTCACGATGCCCCGCCTCTCCGTCCCGGACATCAGGGTCAACCAGAGCTATGCCCGCATCCTCGAGGATGCAGCCTCCACTGACAAGTCCAACCAGAAGGCGGCCCAGTTCGTGAAGTCCAAGGTGGACTCCGCAAAATGGTTCGTCGAGGCCATCAAGCAGAGGCACAACACCCTCAACACCACGATGAAGGCCATTCTGGACTATCAGAAGGAATTCTTCATGACGGGTGATGATGCAGCCTTGAAGCCGATGGTCCTGAAGGACATAGCCGAGAAGACCGGATTCGATATCTCCACGATATCACGAGTCGTGAACTCCAAGTACATAGAGACCACGTTCGGCATCTATCCCCTGAAATATTTCTTCTCGGAGGGTCTCGAGAACCAGGCCGGGGAGGAGGTCTCCACCAGGGAACTGAAGAAAGTGGTCCAGGAGTGCATCGAGGCGGAGGACAAGCAGCACCCGCTCACCGATGACCAGCTCACGACCGAGATGAAGAACCGAGGCTACAGGGTGGCCAGAAGGACCATCGCCAAGTACCGTGAGCAGCTGGGAATCCCCAAGGCGAGACTGAGAAAGGAAATATAGGGGGTGACCCCCTCTTCCGGCAGGTCCCCCTTCAAGACATAAAAATGAAGCCTTCTCCACCATGTGCTGGCAGGGAAGGCTTTTTGATTATCAGGATTATGGACCCTTTCAGGTCTTAGAGTTTCTCACCGTATGCCAGGTCACCGGCATCCCCGAGTCCCGGGACTATGTAGGAGTGGGATGTGAGTTCCTCGTCCATGGCTGCTGTCCAGAGGGTGACCTTGTCGTGGGGAAGGTGCTTCTGGAGATACTCCACCGCAAAGACGCTGGCTATGGGGCATACGAGATAGGTGTGCTTCGGCTCACCGTCCTCTATGAGCTTGGCGTAGGTGACTTCGATTGATGAACCGGTCGCAAGCATCGTGTCCGCCAGGATCAGGATCTTCCCCTCCAGGCTCGGTGAGGAGCAGTACTCGATATTGATATGGAAGTCATCCCCCTTGTCGTACTTGCGGTAGGCTGCGATGAATGCGCTCTCGGCATTGTCAAAATAGTCGAGGATGCCTTCATGAAGCGGAAGTCCAGCCCTCAGAATGGTGGCTACCACCACTTTCTCGTCACAGGTGGGAACCTGTGCGGTCCCAAGGGGAGTGAGAATGTCCTTGGTTGAATAGAGGAGGTTGCGGCTAAGTTCGTATGCGAAGATGTTGCCTACCCTGCGGAGGTTGTTGCGGAAACGGACCTTGTCCTTCTGGATGGTCTTGTCCCGCATCTGCGCGACGAAATCGTTTAGGACGGAGTTGTTCTCTCCAAGGTTGATGACTTTCATGACTTTTTCGAATGATGTGTTGTTGACATTGTCCGAAAAACAAAAGTAGTCCTTATTGACGGGTTTTCCAAATAATCCAAATAATCTTTATGGAATGCCCGACTCAAATAGTCGCAATGGGCTAAGGGGCCTTTCCTGAGAAAGACCTCTTAGCAAACACTCAGGTTGTCTGTGCAGTCCTTCACCTTCAAAGAATCAACTCTCTCCTGCAGTCTCTGATTCTTGCTGCTGGAATCTTTCTATGATGGATTGGATTTCCTCAACGCTCTTACCGAACAATGAGGACAGGTCCTCATAAGAATAGCCCTTTAGGAATAAATTAATGACAGCTTTGGCCAAAGATGCTTCTGCGGCTTCGCTCCTTTTTTCTGCGGCTATTCTCCCCTCATGTTCAGTCTTGATCCTTTGTTGTGCTTCCTGAGCTTCTTGTTGTGCTTCCTGAGCTTCTTGTTGTGCTTCCTGAGCTTTTTGTTGTGCTTCCTGAGCTTTTTGTTGTGCTTCCTGAGCTTTTTGTTGTGCTTCCTGAGCTTTTTGTATTGTTTCCTGAGCTTCTTGTATTGTTTCCTGAGCTTCTTGTAATATCCTTCTCCTACGCTTTTCTTCCAGATATGCGATGAAGTCAACTTTATCGTCAGGAATCACGTTGTTTGCAACTCCTCTCATACGTTGTGGAATTTGATGAATATCATGATATTCTTGTAAGTTATTAATGTAATACAACCACTCCACTCCTTTGTCAAGGAAAGAGGGTTCTTCCCTGAAAGGTAAATCCGCCAATGTGCAAACAATGAGGTTAACTTGTTTGCCAAATTCGAAAAGGCGTGTTTTCTCAAGTCCAACAAACCAGAATATGTGCTTCTCACGTTCCTTGGTCAATTCATCTGCAGGTTGTTTCAGAACAACTCTTTCCGCAGTTTCTTTCGGTATAGGTAGGGGCTTCCAATTGATTTCCGAATTGTATATCACAATGAGATATACTGGAGAATAACCGTAAGCACTACCACTATGTACTGAAGAGACTATCTCATCTGCAATATAGTAGATAAACCTATTCGGGTCATCCTTGACAGAATGGTAATTTTGCATCTCAACGATGAAGGACTCGGTTTCAGTCTTGCAGCGGAGGTCTAGCCTAATGCTTTTTGAATTTTTCTTCCGACCTGGAATCTCATTGTGGATAGTCTTGATCTCAATGATCTCTTTCTGAAGAATATCTCCTATTAAGGAAGCCAAACCATCGGTATTGTCCTGGAATCCTAGCTTAAAAGCATAGTCCATAGTCAAATCGAGGAAAGCAGGAAGTCCACCTTCCTCTATCAATTCATTGTAAGCGGATCTTTGATCCGGTGTTAGCTTGTGCACAAAAGTGCCTTGGCCTAATTTGTCCATGGTCGTAAATCTTATTGTCTGTTTGTGAAAAGGCGTTAGAATCTAAGTTGACAAGATATTGCGGACAGAACCCCGCCTTAACGCAAAACAAAAAAGACTATACAAACAAGTCAAATAGGACTTCTTACTGTGCGACATATATTTCGCTACAGCTGTTACAAAGATAATGATTAATATGGGAAACTCACAAAACATAGACTTTCATTTTAAACGTTTCGTAATTAATGTCCTGTTCACAAAAGTTGCGTCAAATATTAGTACATGTAGTTTTCTCTATGCTAAAGAACTTCGGAGCAAAGATGCAACTTCTGAAATTGCTCGCAAAAAACACGACTTGCAATTTCGGGGGAACTTGCTCTTTCATGAAGGGGGCTAACAATATTATTGAGAGAACCTCTTTTTTATCCGCAGTTAGGAGGGACCCTCCTATGCCCCGGAGAACGTTACCCCGTTTTTTGAGAAAGAGAAGAATTTGTCATCGAACACGATAAGGTGGTCCAGTATCTCCAGGCCCACAACCTCCAGGGCATCCCTGACCCGGCGGGTCATCTCTATGTCTTCCCTGGAAGGGATGACTGTGCCCGCAGGATGATTGTGGCAGAGTACGACACGCAGCGCATCCTTCTCGAGGGCATGCTTCGTTATGAGGGGGATGTCAACTCCCACGGTATCGATGTTCCCCTTGGCGATCAATTCACGGTCGATGATCTGGTTGCTCCTCGAGAGGTACACCGCCCACAGTTCCTCATGGTTCAGGCCCCTTAGGCGGGGAATCATGTACTCGTAAATCTGGGTGGGCGTGACCAGGATGCCACTACTGGAGGATGCCTCCATGTCCACTCTCCTACCCAGTTCGAAGGCGGCGGCAAGAGAGAGGGCCTTGGCCTTTCCGACCCCCTCTATTCTCATGAGGGAGGATGGTTTCATTGTGGACAGGCGCAGCAGGGAATCCCCGGCGCTGTGAAGGAGCCGGGCGGACATTTCCATGGCATTGAGATGGGGAATGCCCGATCTGATTACAAGGGAGATAAGTTCACAGCGAGAGAGATTCTCCGCTCCCAAGGATAGCATTTTTTCCCGCGGTCGGTCGTCTGGGGTCAGTTCATGTATCTTCATGCTTGCATTGATTATGCCCCTCCGGGACTGGAAGAGCCGTAGGTGGGGCGGTTAATATGAAAATACCGATACGGGATGACGGTCCCTTGAGAAGAGACAAATCCAAGCAGGGTTCCCCGAAGAACCGGGAAGCCCCCAACCAGCAGTGATGCAAAGTTAATTCTCCGGGATGACTAAGTCAAGG
The DNA here is from genome assembly GCA_905235445.1 of uncultured Bacteroidales bacterium. Lineage (GTDB taxonomy): Bacteria > Bacteroidota > Bacteroidia > Bacteroidales > UBA932 > Cryptobacteroides. The sequence continues at coordinate 5,697 of CAJOLJ010000036.1, read as the reverse complement.
GATGGGCGAATTTTTGTTAACTTTGTCTTTGGAACAATCGAAATTGGTATTATGAAACTCTCTAATGGTCAGAAAAAGGAACTTAAAGGAATGCTCACTTTTGTTGTTGTGAGCATAATTGTATGGTTACTTGCTTCATTCCTGCTTCATTTCCCCTGGGAGCACACTCTTGTATTGACTGCTCTGTCCATTGTCATTTCAATCATTCAAACGGCATTTATTGTCTTTCGCCCAAACAAAAAGGGCGAATAATGGTCAGATAAATTCCCGTTTATCGGCAAAACGATGCCCCGACAGAAATTGCTCTCTGCCGGGGTTTTTCTGTGTGGGATGTTTTTGGTAAATTTGCGAAGATTAATCGGGATCTGTATATGAAGAGAACCTTGCGTATATTCGCTTGCCTATGGGCCGTCTTGTTTCTCCCTCTATGTGGTTGGGGTAGCACGACTCGTCAGGTACGTGATACGCTCATTATAGACAATGTCAAGTTTGCTATCAACCGGCCCCCGCTGAATCAACTGGATTCTTTGCACTACCGCTCATTAGTGGATCAGGTCGGCTTTAATGAATTCTTTTCCTGGAACTTCCGGGGCTATGTTGCCACATGGCGTATCGATAGCAACAAACTATATCTTGATAAATTGAGCACCGATTCAGATAGGGCCGATTTCCGGGACGTCTTAAAGGACTTCAAGGATAGTACCGGTGGTATTTTTGCCTCCTGGTACAGCGGGACTCTCATTTGCGGGACAGGTCCTGTCCTTTGTGAATCGGGAATTGGATGGGACGATTTGAATGAGACCGAGGTTGAACTTACAATTCAGTCTGGTGTAGTAACTGCATCCCGCTATTATCAAAATACGCGACACAAGGGAACGATAAACAGGAATTTGATGCTTCAAGAAATTCCAAAGAAGTTCAGTTACGGAGAATTCCCGGAATTGAAAGGATTCCGGATTTTTATGAAGATCATCCCGTCCAAGTATGATAAAACCGGGAGAATAGTGGATTGGACCGTGGATTATCCGAGATGGCCGGAAGATGTGGAATCGGGAGTGCAAGACCGACTTACAGCTGCGCTCAAGAAAGAACTATTGGAATTCGACTGTAATACATACTGTGCTGATGGCAGGTGGTTCTGGCACGAACGGAACCATGAAGGAGTCTATTGGTCAGTGTTTTTCAAAAAAGAATACTTTGTCCCTACTGAATAAATTCGAATTTATCGCTCACTCCGGTGAGCGCTTTTCTTTTTTTGAGCCCGCTTTTATAGACCCTGCGGAAGGTGTCGTATTCGGCAGACATCCACTTTTCGGTGCACTTCGAAAAGATTGGTCCTGCATTACAAAAAAACCGGACCCGAAGTGCTCGGATCCGATCTGTTTTTAGGGATGAAAAGCTCGATAAGGCGGAATTACTGGACAAATGCCACTATTTCCCCTTTCACCACGTTGTCTCCCTGCTTGGCGCAGACCGCTACGACCCTTCCGTCAATGGCGGGGACTATCTCATCGAGACCGTAGAAGGTCTGTACGTATCCCATGGCTTCCCCTGCCTTGACAGGCGTTCCTGCGATAGGGGCTGCGGAAGAATCATCGACATCTACCTGCCAGATCATCTTGCCCTTGGCGGGAACCTGGACGGGAACTGCATGGGGATAACGGCTGGCGAGTTCCTCGCAGTTGAATTTGGGCATCTCGACGACAGGGCGCACAACGGTGATGGGGGCGCCAGCCTTCTTCCTGAGGTCCTCGAGTTCTGCGTTGAAGCGCTGCTTGGCTATGCCGCTGCGGTAGTCACGGTACTGCCTCTCGTGCATGGCGAACTCGAAGAGTTCCTCCTGGTCCTCTCCCTCGTCCCATCCTTCTTCCTTCATCATCTGCTGGAAGTTGGGGAGCTCGTTGGGATAGTTGTCCTGGGGGTTGCGGGTGTTGAACTCCAGGCCCTTCTCTTTGGCGAGGGCTACGATCTCGGGGGCGAGCTGTCCGGGAAGGGTACCCATGTTGCCCAGGATCATGCCCCAAGTGTCCTTGTCGATGGTGGTCCAGCGAGGCTTGTCGTTGAGCATGTTGAAGAGATTCATCAGGGCCGTGTTCTTCACGTACTGGCTGAACGGGGTCACAAGCGGAGGATATCCGAGGCGAGGCCATACGTACTCAACCTCCTCGAAGAGTTTGACCATGAGGGTGTCGAGGCTCATCTCGGGTCTGCCATGGGCCCTCTGGGCTGCGTTGATGGCGCCCTGGAATCCCTTTAGGTCAGCCATCATGGAACCCATCATTCCGCCGGGAAGGCCGCAGCCGACCAGCAGGGACGTCATCTTGGCGTTCGAAGGGTTGATCCAGTATCCGAGGAAGTCATCGATGAACTTCTGGGTCAGGCGCCTCACTTCCATGTATGCGTCCATGTTGAGGTCCTTGACCAGGAAGCCGTCGGCTTTCATCATCTCCCTGATGGTGATTACATCGGGATGGACCTTGCCCCAGGAGAGGGGCTCCACCGCCACGTCGAGGTAGTCCGCTCCGGCCCTTGCCACTTCCAGCATGGAAGCGGGGGAGAAACCGGGACCCGTGTGGCCATGGTACTGGACTATGATGTGGGGATATTTCTTCTTGATGGAGGAAACAAGCTCGCCCAGGACGGTGGGACGTCCGATTCCTGCCATGTCCTTCAGCGCGATTTCATCGCAGCCGTACTCGACCACTTTGTCTACAATGCCCATGTAGTATTCCACGGTATGGACGGGGGAGTGGGTGATGGAGAGGGCCACCTGGGAAATCATGCCGCCCTTTTTTGCGAGAATCACCGAGTCCCTGAGGTTGCGGTGGTCATTCAGTCCGCAGAAGGAACGTGCGATGTCGGTTCCCTGTTTTTTCTTGACCTTGAACATAAGTTCCCTCACATCGTAGGGGACCGGGTTCATCCTGAGTGCGTTCAGTCCTCTCTCGAGCATGTGGGTCTGGATCCCTGCCTTGTGGAATGGTGCGGTCCACTTCCTGACCGCTATGTTGGGGTTCTCTCCGAAGAGGAGGTTCACCTGCTCGAATGCACCGCCGTTGGTCTCGACCCTGTCGAAGCAACCCATGTTGATGATGGCCGGGGCTACTTCCACCAGCTGGTCGACCCTGGGGACATACTTGCCGGATGACTGCCACATATCCCTGTATACCAGGGAAAATTTTATTTTATTTCACGTGTCATAAGGAATGATTTTTTCTGTGAAAGGGGATTGGCTGGGTGAATTTGCACGGATGCCAATCATGCAAAGTTATGAAAATTTTTGGGTGTTGGTCCCCTATTTTCCCGCCCAATTGCGACCATTCGCAAAAGAGATTCCCTTTCACGGGGCAGCCGTGGGGGAAGTGAGAAAAAATGACTCCGATTTTTTGGCAAATGCTTGGAGAAAGAAAAAAAATGCGTATTTTTGCAGTCCTATCCTTTTGGAAGGAATACATGGTATCCTTAGTTCAGTTGGTAGAGCACCAGATTGTGGTTCTGGGTGTCGTGGGTTCGAGCCCCACAGGATACCCCTGCTGCAACTCTCGGAGGAATCCGAGGGTTGCTTTGTTTTAGGTGGCTCATACACCTACATCAAAACCTCAATTTTTCTGAGGATAAGCCATAAAGGAATGATTATTCCGGCTTCCGTCGCAGCATAATCATAGTGCGATGAATAAGAATCCTATCACTAAATCTGATGTACTCGCTATTATTTGCGGGGTAATTTGTCTTGTTTGGGGCATATTTTGCTTTTATGCTTTTCATGTCTCGATGGACTATTTCTATATTCCCCAATTGGTTTTATGTTTGGTTGGCATTTTTTTGACTGGGCTTCGCTTTTTCAGAAAGGGCAAAGGGCTAACATACAAGGAATACGAGTGGATTCCTCTTATTCTCTGTATCGTGTATTTCACTGTTGTGATTATATTGGGATTAATACTTCCATGGGAAATAGGTATATAGCTTTTGTTTTGCGATATACAAACTCTAAACAAGAATTATTTCTGCAACTCTGCACCTTGCTGAGTTCGCTCCTTGCCCATCAGTTCGGGAAAGTACGGATGCAAGGCCCAAATCTTCTCAACCCAAGGCCACAAGCGGTTCAAGTCCTCCTTGCACCAAGGACCCCCAGGATTGGCTGACGGAATTTCCGCCAGCCTTTTTTGTGAAGAAGCATAGGTCCCCCTATCTGTGTGCCCAGGAGTTGCCCTTCCCCCTTCACACAAAGACATAAGGTGATGCACCGGAAGAGGTGTATCACCTTAATTCATTGTCGGATGTGAGATGGATTGAGGCTTTTCGGGCGGTGAGAGCGTGACTACTGCAATGAGACTGTCCCGGCGACCGTAGAGGGTTCCGTATCATAGATATAGGTATCACCCTCTTTCACATACCACCGTGTCCGTACCTCGATTTCCACTTCCTTTCCACCCTTTTCCTTCAGGAGCGTCAGGGGGAAAGAGACAATCCCGGTCCCGAAAAAAGCCTTGACGTTCAGGGGGTTCTGCTCGCTGGGTACTTCACCGTAGGCGTTGTGGCGAAGGGAGAAAATCATCTTCCCATCCTTCTCATCTCCCTCATATACCAAGTTAATGCGGTGGGCGACATCGCTGTCCTTGAAGAAAGGAACCGTGAATATGACATTCAGATAGTTCCCGCTTGTCCAGATGCTCTGGACAAGAGAGGGGTCCGAGCCCATTTCTTCGACATAGTCGGGGGACGCCTCGGAGAGGACCACAATGTCCTTGAGCAGGACACCGCTCATTGAAAGGAGCCTGATATTGTAGGTGTCCTTGCCCTCGGCTTTGGACAGGACGTCCATAGTTATGAATGCCCTGGACAGTGTCTTCAAGTCCCCTTCGCAAGTCTGCTCCTGGACAATGTACCTAAGACCGTTGTCGGCGGTGAACACACCGTCCACGACATTGCCGATTGATGATGCACCATATATTATGGTGTCATCCTTGGTGCAGGAGAGCAGGAGTGAAACACAGACCAGAAGGGCCGGGAGAATGGCGCGGAGAGCGGCATTTATTTTACTTTGGTGTAGCATGGCGCCTATGGATGGATGCGGCTTTTGGCCTTTGTGGGTTTGCACTTTATCTGGACATCCAGACCCTGGACCGTGTAGCCGCGGAAACGCTTTTTGCGCAGGTGCTCCCGGATCAATTCCATCAGTTCGTCGTCCATGATGTCGCGGTAAGTATTGTTCACGGTGTCATACAGGTGGATGTGGTCGAAGGAGTTCACGTCGAAGTACATCTTCGAAGTGGAACTCATCCTGAGGGTGTAGACCCCGAGGTCCGTCATCTCCCTGAGGATGTTGTATGCCGATGCCGCAGTAATCTTGGACACGCCCTCTTCGATCACCGATTCCTGGACCATGTCGGCGGAGGCATGACCGAGCCTGAGCATGGCACGGTGGACGGCCAGTCTCTGGTCTGTGGCCTTGAGGGAATACTTCCTCAGAATGTTCTTGTATTCCTGTATGGTGGGGGCTTTCTTCTGGATTTCTTCCATGGGCTTAAATTGGAAAGATTCTAAACAAGTGCAAAAATACCCATTCCTCCCGGTTTTGCAAAAAAAGGAAGTGAAAATGATGCCATTTGAGGGAATGCCCAATATGGTGTTTTTTTTCATAAATTTGCACTTTATTGCCGCCAAGGGGTCTTGGCTCGGTGACGAACAGAAAAACAA
>CAJOLJ010000035.1 GCA_905235445.1 uncultured Bacteroidales bacterium | reverse complement strand
AAGGCCGGACCTATGCCGAGGCTATCCAGTTGGGACACGAGGTACTCGGTGGTTATTTTCTCATACGGGCCCATCGGCTTCCTGCCTCCGAACCCGTCCGAGGCCACCTTTTCTATCCACCCTCGGAAGAGGGCCTCTTCCTCCCCCGGTGGAATGGGAAGGCCGGGGGCCGCAGTGCGGCATGCCGCAAGCATGAGCAGGCACAAAATGAAGGCTGGGACTTTTTTCATATCCTTTCCTTGGCTCCTGATTAATTTCCGGGCGGGACTACTCCTCTTTCGGGGCCGCTTTCAGCCTGACCCTGTAACGCAGGTCCGTTGGACACTGCCTGCGGTCCACGAACTGCCACTCGTCTATCATGTATCCGCCATGGCTCTCTATATTCCCTCCTTGATGCCGAGTTCCCGGATAAGGTCCTCCGTACTCATAAACCAGTACCTGCTCTCGTCGGGATAGAGGATGGTGAGTGTATCACGGCAGAGGTTGCACTGCGAAAGGGCCTGCGGAAGGTCCTCAACTAAGGCGGTATACTCCCTCGCTTCCGCCTCTTCTTCCTCTTCCTCCTCCCCTTCTACGGGGAGGGGCTTCCCGAAGGGGGCAGTCTCCTCTTCATTGTCTTTCACCTCCTCCTTATCATCATCTACAAGGAAATCGGGGTCGTCATATTCCTCGAACCCTCCATTCGAATCGTCGCCCAGGGCCTCCATTTCCTCGCTTGTTGGCTGACGCACAAGTCCGTCGGTTGCGCCCCTCAGCAATTGGATGAACATAAAGCAAGGCATCATTCCCATGAAAGGCATGAGATTGTACCTCTCGTCCTCGAGAAGGAACACGGCCGTTCCCCGGATTTCCATGCCGTGCCCGTAGACGATGGTACCTGCCATATTGTCCGCAAGGTCTCGGGCATAGCCATCCCTGTCAACCGCCATGACGAGGTGACACCCATCAAGGCACAGGGCCTTGGATATACGTTCAAGAATGGGGCTATAGTGTACAATGTCAATTCCGCCGGCACCGATAAGTGAAGGGACGTCCCTTGCCGGGGAGAAATCGGCATCCACGTCATAGGCATAGTAGAACCCCTGGGGATATACGCAAATGACCCCCAGGGACTCATCCGCTTCCCCACCGCTTTCCTCCCGGTCCTGGGAGATGCTCTCGTCATGGTATTTGCGAAGCCAGATTTCCTCTATTTCATCGGCATGGTCGGGAAGTTCACCTCTGACATATGCCTTTGCCACCTGCTCGAGTTCATAAAGGCCAGTTTCTCCCAATCGCAGGGCCTGGAGCTGGAACTTTGACACTTGCGACCTGCCGAGGCGCATTCCCTCGGGGACTTCATCCACGGAGTTTTGATGAATGAATGCAAGCTGATTGAAAGATGGACCGTCCCCAAGTTCCGCTCCCCTGCGGGCGTATTCCAAAGCCCTGGGCACATCGATCCCGAATCCCAGTTCCCCCATGTACAGTTTGTCGGAGAGCAGGAAGTGGGCGTAGCGGTCGTTCCTTTCGATACTGTACAGCAGTCCTTCCTCGATGCGTCGGTGGAGGTCCTCCTGCTGCTCGGGGGTGTACCCCTCGAACTCTTCCTGGGGCATGGCGGCGAGGTACCGGAAACAGTTTACTGCGCCATGGGCCTTTCCTTCCTCGATGGTGAGGTCCCTCATATCGGTATCCCCGAGATTATCGTAAAGGACGGCAAGGACGTAGTAGCTTTCGGTGTTCCCCCGCTTTATCGAAGTGTACAAGGCACCTTTGGCCCCGTCGTTATCACCGGCCCTATGCAGGGCCTGGCCATAGAGGTCCCAGTAGAGGGGATCGCTATCCGGGTTCTTGCCAAGCCAGTCCCCAAGTATGCCTACGACAGAGGAAGGATCCTTTTCCAGGACACTTGTCCCGTATATGGTACCATGCAGGGTATTGTACCGGGCAAGTTCACTTTCGCCCTCACCGGCTCTTTCCATCAGGGAGGCATACATCCCAGGCAGGACCTTGTCCTCGGAATTGGTACCGTCTGCGTACATCTGTGCCAGCGCAGCGTAGGCATCGGCTACCCCGCCTGCGGCAGCCTCGTTGAATTTCGCCTCGGCAAGAGGGAGGGAGTTCCCTCCGGGGTTGGCATAATACAGATACCGTCCGTAGCCGTAGGCGGCATAGGGGTCGGTGCTTTCCCGCAGGATGCGGACCATCTCCCCGGATAGGCCCAGTGTGCGCCACCTCGTTATGAAATGGCTCAGAAAAGACCGGTCGTGGGAGATTTCGAATGTGGATGTCATGGTTATGGTGAAAATTGAATGTGCAACGATTCTTTTTTGTCGGCATGCCCCGGGAATTATCCCGGGGAGGGGGCCTACAACTTAATCACCTTCTTTGCCCCGTCATACTCGACGGGGATGGTCTGTCCGTCATGAAGCCGGACCCTGAAGTAACGGCTTGAAAGCATTCCGTCGTAGCTCCCCTTCCGCTGCCCTATCGTAAGGGTCCTCGACTTCTCATTCCATGTGAAAGGAATCTCCGTGTACATGCCCTTCTCATAGTTGTAGTTGTCGCCCTCGTCCTCATAGAGGGTGAAGGAAGCGTTCCCTCCGGGATAGACGACAATTTCAAGATTGTCCCAGGGCTTTTCGCCGCTGTACTGGACATCGGGACCGATGGGAAGGATGCTTCCGGCCTTGACATAGAGGGGAAGGTCGCTCAGGTCAGCCGATGCGCTGACCGTCTGGCCTCCACGAAGGAGCTTCCCCGTGCTGTATTCATACCAGTCCGCACCGGAGGGAAGGTATACGTCATAGGTCTTGTGCTCACTCCAGTCAGTATTTGCGACGGGGAGTTTGCCTGTCGTCCCCATCTGGCGGTTCCATCCCGAAATCTCATCCGTGGAAAGAGGTTTCTCCTCGGTGTAGAGGGCCCTCAGGACCGGGGCCACGAGAAGGGAGCGTCCGAACATGAACTCCCCGGTGCAGTCCCAGGTATTCCTGTCGGAGGCGAAGTCCATGGGAAGGGGACGCATGAAACTGTCGGAGTTGCTTGTGACCTGCCAGGAGGTGCTGTAGATGTAAGGCAGGAAAGAGTATCTCTGGCGGACCTGCTTCACGAGGGCGTCATAGACGGGTTCACCCGGCTTCCCGTAAAGGTAGATTTCCCTCGGTGAGGAAGTACCGTGGCTTCTCATCATGGGACAGAAGGTGGCGAACTGCATCCACCTCACGTACAGCTCCCCGAACTGGGGGTTCTCCATGGCGGTTCCCGAGCCGTACTTCCCGTTGTACTCGCCCGAGAAGAACCCGCCGATGTCGGTATTGACATTGGGATTGCCGCACATGGTGAGGCTCAGGCAGAGGGGCACCTGCTTGCGAAGGGCGTCCCACGTGGAGTTGATGTCCCCGCTCCAGGTGTTGGCGCCGTAACGCTGCTGACCTGCGAACATGGACCTGGTCAGGATGAACACCCTCTTCGAGGAGTCCACCTCCCGCTGCTTGTCGTATACCCCACCCACCGTCTGCAGGGGGAATAGATTGCGGACCGACCTCCATGATCCCCGGTATTCCTTGCCGGAAGGGGTTGTTATAAGAGTCAGTTCATCATAGTCACTTTCCTTGACATCTATGTGGTCGGGGTCGGTGGAATCCATCCACCAGGCGTCGATGCCCATCTTGTGAAGGTTGCTGAGATATTTCCAGTAGATGTCCCTGGCTTCCTTGCTGTACACATCGTAGCAGCACACCCCTGAAGGATAGTCGCTGCGCGGAGGCCACAGCGATACCCCGGACGGTGGCCATGTCTTGAAATGCAGCAGCAGGCCCTTTTCATCCAGTTCCTTGAAGGGGGAGGACTGAGGCCCGAAACTTGCCCAGATGCTGATGAGCATATGGGCACCGCGGGCGTGGACCTCGTCAATCATGGCCTGGGGACGGTCGAAGGAAGAGCTCAGGAAATCCATCGCATTCCAGGTGTAGTTGTTGTCCCAGTACTGCCAGTCCTGGATTATTCCGTCAAGGGGAATCCCCCTCTCCCGGTAGTTGCGAAGCACATCCAGGAGTTCATACTGGGAGAGATACCTTTCCTTGCTCTGATTGAACCCGTAGGTCCACAGCGGCAGCATGGGAACCTGCCCGGTCAGACTTCGCATCCTCTCTATCACCCCGTCCGCATTGCCGCCGTACATGAAATAGTAGTCGATGCAGGTGGCGACCTGCGACTCGAGGGTCCAGGGGGCGTCGGAAAGCTGGACAGGGGAATAGTTGTCCCAGAGGATGCCCCATCCCTTTATGGACTGGAAGAAGTTTGCGTAATCCTCGAGGTTCGACTGTATCATGAGGCGGTTCTCCCCTCTTTGGGAAAGCTTTCCGTTCTGCATCATTCCTACCCCGTAGATGGGCTCGTCCCCATCCAGGTCATATGATTGCAGGGCCTTGAAAGAACCCTTGTCCACTCCCGAGGATATCGGGGTGAACCTGTAGTTCCCCTCCCTCAGGAGGACGGAGCCTTTGCGATTGGAATATGTTATCCTGCCCGATTTAAGTGAGAGGGTGGCGGAAAGGGCGTCGGAGGAGACGGTGACATCGTCACCTTTTTCCCTGATGGAAAGTTTTGTGTCCCCGGGCTTGGATATGACAGTGTAGCTCTCCTCGGTCCTGACCCCTCCCGCAGGGGTCTTTGTCACACGCAGTGTGGCGGGAGAATGGAACTGAAGCTCGATTTCCGTACCCGAGACGGTGGCCCTCAGTCCGTAGGGGGTCTTTTCGTAGGTCTGTGCCCAGGAGGTCCCGATTGCCCCCGTAAGGAAAAGAAGAAGGGGAAGGATGAATTTTCTCATATCAAGTGAATGTCACAATGTGGTTTAAGATGTGTGGTCAATGCGGTGGCGTACCATGAAGGAGCGGGGGAAGTACAGAGAATCCCTCCTCAGAGCAAAGTTAATATTTTTGGGCATACTTTAGCGGAACGCGGGGGGAATATATAATTTTCCGGTTCGGATTTGTTCACTATCTTTGGAACAAAGATACCCCCTGACTCCCTCCCATCACTCATTCATTTTCATCATGAAAGCAACTGTGTCAATCATTATCCTGACAGCCCTCTTCCTGTGGGGGGTCCCGAGCGGTCTTGCCCAAAGCACACGTCCCCCAGTGGACTCCGCCGCCACGACAGGGCGCATTAGAGCCATGCGTGAACAGATGGCAAGGAACCAGGAAATCACCCAGGTCGACTACGGTCGCATGCTTTCCGCTCTGGGCATCTCCAATCCCAGGCCCGGACGGGATCCCAACAATCCGGATGCGGGGAGGATACCAAACTACGATGAGCTGTCAGCCAACCCTTACGTCCATTATCCCGATCCGCTGGTGACCTTCGACGGAAAGAAGGTACGAAATGCCAAGATCTGGAAAAAGGTCCGACGCCCCGAGATAGTGGAGTACTACGAGAAAGAAATCTACGGCAGGATACCTGCGAATGTGCCCGCAGTGAACTGGAAAGTCTTAAGCGAGGAGAAAATGAATATGGGCGGCATAGAGTGCATCTACAGAGTGCTCAGCGGAGCGGTCGACAACTCCTCCTTCCCGGGTATCGAGGTCAACATCTACGCATCGATTGTTTTCCCCGAGAATGCGGTGAACGTCCCCGTTGTGATTGATTTCTCTTTCATGGCAGGAAAGCCCTCACCCATAGCCGTATCCTTCGGACCCGCCCCCGCCAAGCCGAAGGAGTCATGGCAGATGCAGGTACTGAAAAGGGGTTGGGCGGCAGCAACCCTCATCCCGACTTCCATCCAGGCTGACGGTGGCCATGGCCTCACCTCCGGGATCATCGGCCTGTGCAACAAGGGCCGGGACAGGTCCCCCGAGGACTGGGGCGCACTGCGCGCCTGGGGATGGGGCGCATCCAAGCTCATCGACTACTTCGAGGGCGAGAAGGCCTTCGATGCGACAAAGGTTGCCCTCGAGGGAGTGTCCCGCTACGGCAAGGCCACACTTGTTGCAATGGCATTTGACGAGAGGATAGCGGCAGCTTTCGTCTCCTCTTCCGGGAAGGGCGGTGCAGCCCCTTGGCGGAGGAACTGCGGGGAAGTCCTTGAGAACCTCACAGGTTCCGGGGAGTACCACTGGATGGCAGGAAACTTCCTGAGGTACGGAACCGACCCCCTCACGGCGGATGACCTCAAGGTCGACCAGCACTGCCTCATAGCGCTGTGCGCACCCCGGCCTTGCCTGATTTCATCAGGAAGGTTCGATGCGGACAAATGGCAGGACATAATGGGTATGTTCATGATGAGTGCGAAAGCATCCCCCGTGTACGAGCTTCTGGGAGCCAAGGGGCTTGGAACTGACGTGCTTCCCATGATGGACGAGGGCCTGATGGACGGGCAGCTTGCCTTCCGCCAGCATAGCGGCGGTCACGAGTCAGGCCCCAACTGGCCGTTCTTCCTGGATTTCTTCCAGAAGAACGTAGTGGAAAGGAAATAACCTCAACATAATCCCCAAAAGGAACAAAAAGGCCGGGAAAGGCATCTGTCCAATCCCGGCTTGTTTTATTCCCGTGACCCGAGGTCAGTCATTACCGTCGGATGAGAAAATGTCCTTCAGCTCATTTCCAAATTCCTCCAGTAAGGACGGCAGGGACTCCCTGAGATCATTGATGAAGTCCTCGGCATCCTTCACGCCCTGTTTGATGAGGAGTGCTTGGTAACGTCCGATGGCACGCGAGACCATCTGCTTCTCTTCCTTGGTGAAAGAATTTTCCTTGGCCTTGTACTTCTCGATGAGTTCCTCGAACCGTTCCTTGGATTTGTCCCAGTCCTCCTTGGTGTAGTTTGCGCTCTTAAGAGAGGCATTGTCCACGAAATCATCTATCTTCTGCGGCAGGCTCTTGCCGCAGGACACCGTGAACGACATACCGACCACCGCCAAAAGGAGCATCCCTAAAAATGTCTTTTTCATAGTGCTCTTGCTATTTTTATGATGATAATTAATTGATTCCAGGCATCATTTGCTCGTTTTCCCGCAACTGAACTGAGCATCTGTGGCATCCACAGGACAATCAAGGATTGCATCGGAAGTGAGGCCCTACCCATTTGCACTCTTCCTCTCTTGGCAAATATATAACTATTGAGGCTTTTTTCGGGCTTTCTTCAATAGATGACGGGGCATCCAGCAAACTCATAGCATCATCCCTTGGCATAAGCATCCATACGGTGAGCCGTCACCGCCAGAACATCCTGTCGAAATTCAGGGCGGCGAATTCCGCCCAGGCCCTACGAATTGCCAAAGGACTGCACCTTTTGTAGCCCCTCTTATATCAAATCTCGGCCACGGAAGTCCTGAATTTGGCATTTTTTCCTTGCCCGAGGCGGGATTATTCCCTGCAAATCCCTAAATTTGTACACTGGTATAACACTAAGACCTCAAACATGGAAAATCTTTCACGACGCAATTTCCTCAGGACTGCCGGAATCGGAGCCGCCGGTGCCGTCCTTGGATTCCAGAACCTTTCCGCCATGGAAAGACTCTCCTCCGATGCTTCCAAACCGGGTAGCGGCGACAAAGTACGCCTGGCCGCCATCGGCATAGCCAACCGCGGTGCCCAGATAATCCAGGATTTCGAGAATACGGGGCTCTGCGATATTGTCGCACTGTGTGATGTCGACCCCAAGAGTGAAGGCAGCCGCGAGACCATAGCCAAGCACCCCAAGGCAAAACTCTTCACTGATTTCAGGAAACTTTTCGAGGAGTACTCGGACCACTTCGATGCGGTCTGCATAGCCATTCCGGACTTCGCCCACTTCCCCGTTTCCATGCTGGCCCTCCACTGCGGCAAGCACGTGTACGTCGAGAAGCCCATGGCCCGCACCTTCCATGAGTGCGAGATCCTCATGGACATGGCCCGCCGTCATCCCGAACTTGCCACCCAGGTCGGCAACCAAGGACATTCAGAGGCGAACTACTTCCAGTTCAAGGCCTGGAAGGAAGCCGGGATCATCAAGGACGTGTACTCCATCGTGGCCCATCACAATGACTGGAGGAGATGGCACCCTTACGACGTGAACATCAAGAAGTATCCCGAGGAGGAGCCTCTCCCCGAGGGGATGGACTGGGACACTTGGCTCACTACGGCCCAGTGGCATGACTACAACGGCAAGTACCATCCCGGCAACTGGAGGGGCTGGTTCGATTTCGGGATGGGTGCCATAGGTGACTGGGCAGCCCATATCATTGACACCTGCCATCAGTTCCTGGACCTGGGACTCCCGTATGAAATCGAGCCCCTGAAGCTGACAGGTGCGAATGACTTCTTCTTTCCCCAGGAGACCACCCTTCGGTTCAAGTTCTCAAGCCGGGGCGAGATGCCTCCCGTCGAACTCACCTGGTACGACGGACAGAAGAACTTCCCGCCGCTTCCCGCAGGTTACGGCTCCACCACCAACGGAGGCGAGGATGTCCCTACGACAAACATGACGGGGACCTACACCCCCTCCGCCCTGAGTCCCGGAAAAATCATCTACAGCAAGGAACTCACCTTCAAGGGCGGAAGCCACGGTTCCACCCTGGAAATCATCCCCAGGGAGAAGGCCCTCGAGATGGCCTCCCGCCTGCCGGAAGTACCGGTAAGCCCGTCGAACCATTTCGCGAACTTCCTGAAGGCCTGCAAGGGCGAGGAGAAGACCCGTTCCCCGTTCGAGCTCTTCGGCCCCATGTGCCAGACTTTCGCCCTGGGCGTAGTGGCAATCCGCACCGGTCACAAGCTTTCTTTCGACCGCGGCACCAAGACAATAGTCAACGATCCCTTCGCAAACGCCCTTCTCGTCGGAATGCCACCGCGCAAGGGCTGGGAAGAATACTATACACTTCAGTAGAAACGGATACACATGAAAAAGTTCATAATAATTGCGGGACTTTCCCTCTTCGCTTCCCTGTTCAGCACATCCGCCCAGCAGTGGGAGCCCCTTTTCAACGGCAAGAACCTCCGTGGCTGGAAACAGGTCACCGGGACCGCCAAATTCAAAGCCAAGGACGGCATGATAGTTGGTACCTCCACCGACAGCAAGGTGAACTCCTTCCTCGCCACCACCAAGGAATACGGGGACTTCATCCTGGAGTTCCAGTTCATGACCGAGGGCATCAACTCCGGAGTCCAGCTCCGAAGCCACAAGGACGAGCAGAGGGGCGTTGTCTACGGTTACCAGTTCGAGATCGACCCGGCCCCGAGGGCATGGAGCGGAGGCATTTACGATGAGGCCAGAAGGCTGTGGCTGTACAGGATGACGGAGAACGAACCTGCCAGGGTTGCATACCATGACGGGTGGAACTCCGCCAGGGTCGAGTGCATCGGACATCACATCCGGACCTGGGTCAACGGCATTCCCTGTTCCAATCTCATCGATGACGTGGATGCAAGCGGGTTCATAGCCCTGCAGGTCCATGTCGTCGATCCCCAGATGCGGGGAGCCACGATCCGCTGGAAGGATATCCGCATCCTGACGACCGACGTCGAGAAGTACGCCACTCCCACTACGGCACCTTGCGTCAACTGCATTGCCAACACCCTCACTCCCGAGGAGGTGGCCGACGGCTGGAAGCTCCTTTTCGACGGCAAGAGCGCCGAAGGCTGGCAGAGCGCGCGTCCCAGGATGAACGGGGCCTTCCCCCACGAGGGTTGGAGCATAGAGAACGGGACCATGTACGTCCATGCGGGTGACGGAGGCGAGAGCGCAAACGGAGGGGACATCATCACCAAGAAGAAGTACCGCAACTTCATCCTGAAAGTGGATTTCAAGATAACGGAGGGAGCGAACAGCGGCATCAAGTACTTTGTCGATCCTTTCATGAACCAGGGAGCGGGCTCGGCCATCGGCTGCGAGTTCCAGATCCTGGATGACCAGCGGCATCCCGATGCCAAGCTCGGGGTCAAGGGCAACCGTACCCTCGGTTCACTCTATGACCTCATCCCCGCACCTCACGGGGACTGGGAGAAAAACACCATAGACGGGTGGAGCACCGCCATGATAATCGTGGACGGCAACCATGTGGAGCATTGGCTCAACGGGCACAAGCTCCTTGAGTACGAGCGTAACAACCAGATGTGGAATGCCCTGGTGGCCTATAGCAAGTACAAGGACTGGCCGAACTTCGGCAACGCCGAGGAAGGTTACATCCTGCTCCAGGACCATGGCTTCCTCGTGAGCTACCGCAACATAAAGATCAAGGAACTCCCCTAGCAGATGAAAGATACCGTAATCACCGCACAGAGGAAAAGGACGGAGCTTCTCACGGCACTTGTGTGCCTGGGCATCTCGTTCCTCCTCAATGTCATCTGCATCATCATCTACAAGACCCCGGCCATTGAGATGGTCACCCAGATAGGGTATGTAATCGTGATAGCATTGGCGCTGTATGTTCTGTGGACGGTGATAAGACTTCTGTGGTGGGCCTTTCATCGGAAGAAGGAATAGATGGAGTTCACCTACAGTACACGGAACCCCGAGGTCCCGACAGCTTACTCGCGCCTGGATGCAATGCACACAAGGTGCGAGATTCTCTTGCCGGGGATGGAGGAGTCCGCCGCCAGGAAACTCACCCAAAGGATCTGGGACATGGTCCTGGATGCCGAGAAAAGGTACAACCGTTTCGATGGGGACAGCGTCCTGTCAAAACTGAACTGCTCAGCCTTCCGGCAAAAGGTCGAGGTGGACGGCGAGATGTTCATGATCCTCCAGTTATGTGACAATTTCAGGAAAATGACCGACGGATACTTTGACATCTCCGCCCCCTCCAGGGTGGAGGGGAGGGCCTGGGTCATGGACCCCGCTGCCCATACGGTACGCTTCTCCGTACCGGGGATGAGCCTGGACCTCGGGGGGATCATAAAGGGATTCGTGCTGGAAAAGGCCATACATGAAGTGGCAGGGGAGACTCCCTGCGCACTGCTCTCTTTCGGCGGAAGTTCCACCGCCTCCCTCGGGGAGCATCCCCTGGGAGGCCCATGGCAGGTATCTGTCGGACACCCTTATTTCAGGGACAAGGTCGCACAGACCTTTCCCCTCACCAGTGAGAGCCTTTCCGTATCCGGAAGGGACCCGCACGGAAGGGGGCATATCATAGATCCGCACACCGGCAACATCCTGGACAAGGATGACATCATCGCCGTATGCGGGCCATCGGCTCTTGTGGGCGAAGTCCTTTCCACGGCCCTCTGGGTTGCGCCGCACTCAGAGAGGAGCAAAATATTATCGACCTTCCGGGGATACCGGGCCTGGGCCATCGTACCGAGGACCGACGGAGGGGTCAGCAGCAGAAAGTTATGATGAAAGACAAAATGACACGCGGGGAGTTCCTCTCCAGCCTTGCCGCCGGGTCCGCCACCCTGGCGCTCTTCCCATGGCTGGGTTCATGCACTCCCCAGAAGGAGAAGGAGACATCCGGGCAGAAGGCCCGTCTCGGGATAATAGGAACCGGTTCCAGGGGCAAGTTCCACATCGCGAACCTGCTTGAGGACCCGAGCGCCAGCATAGTTGCCCTATGCGATGACTTCATCCCGCACCTGGACGAGGCCTCGGCACTCTGTCCCGGGGCAAAGCGCTACACGGACTATCGTAAACTCCTTGAGGACAAGGACGTGGACGGGGTAATCATCTGCACTCCCCTTTCCATGCACTCACAGATGACCATCGACTCCCTACGTGCCGGGAAGCACTCATTCTGCGAGAAGGCAATGGCCCATAGCGTAGAGCAGCTCAAGGACATGTACCGCACCTGGAAGGGCTCTTCCTCCGTTCTCATGGTGGGACAGCAGAGGCTCTACGACCCCAAGTATGTGCAGGCCATGGACCTTGTCCACTCCGGGGCCATAGGCAAAGTCGTGGGGATCCGCAACTACTGGTACCGCAACAACGACTGGAGGAGGGAGGTTCCCTCTCCCGAGTACGAACGGAGGATCAACTGGAGACTGTACGATGAGTACTCGAGAGGTCTGATGGCTGAACTTGCCTGCCACCAGCTCCAGAACGGGTCCTGGGCAATGGGCGGGTTGCAGCCGAAGTGCGTGACCGGGACAGGCAGCATCATGTTCTGGAAGGACGGGAGGGAGGTCTTCGACTCGGTCGCAGCCATCTACCTGTATCCCAACGGGGTGCACATGACGTTCGACTCCATCATTTCCAACAAACACTTCGGGATGGGTGAGCAGATACTGGGTTCCGAAGGGACCATTGACCTTGTCCGCGGCATCATCTACAGCGAGGCTCCCGCCCCGAGGTCCGGCATCCGCCAGTTCCTGGACCAGATAGAGCAGGGCGTGCTCTCGAACTCCGCTTTCGCAGGGTCCTCATGGGTGACCGAGGAAGCCTCCAAGGATGCGGGCGTGCGCTTCGCCAAGAATGTCACCGTCAATGACGGGGCCAGTTCGGTGGGGGCAGCGGGAGACGGTTCAGTTGAGCTTATGCATGCCTTCTGCCTTGCAGTCATATCCGGGGTCCAGCCCGAGGGGATAGTCGAGGAGGCCTACTGGTCCACGATCCTGGCCCTTCTCGGGGACAAGGCTACAAGGACCGGTGAAAGGATAGAGATTCCTTCAGAAATCATCTATTAGCAAGTCAGGTATGCTGTCCAGCCCTCGTCGGCACCGTTCTTCCACAGAAATAACCGAAAATGAGATGGGGAATCGCCACCGTTACGATACATTTCCCCATCTTTTTGTTTTATAGGGACTTTTCTCGCTATTTCTGCAGGAGATAAAGCCATGGTGAGAGGAAATTTGCATATCTTTACAAGTTCGAACTTCACTTATAGCACAATGGAACTTTTTGAAACCGTTCTTTGGATAGTTGCGGGAACAGGGCTGGTAGTTTTCATAGCGCTGTATTTCGTGGATGCAGGCTACGGGAAACTCATTTCCGGGAAATGGGGGCCCACCATACCCAGCAGGATAGGATGGATCATCATGGAGTGCCCGATATTCTTCGTGATGCTCTACCTGTGGTGGACTTCCTCGGTAAGGTACGATATTCCGTACCTGCTGTTCCTGCTCTTTTTCGAGCTGCACTATTTTCACCGGTCCTTTGTCTTCCCTCTGCGCAGCAGGGGCAATTCCCGCATGCCGATAGCGATAGTGCTGATGAGCATAGCCTTCAATTTCGTGAACGGTTACATCCAGGGTTGGTGGCTTTTCCGCCTCTCTCCCGAGTTCTCCCCCTACAGCCCCTCATGGATAGGAAGCTGGCAGTTCATAGCCGGGACGGTCCTGTTCTTCCTCGGCATGCTTATCAACCGGAACTCCGACGAGATAATCCGGAGCCTCCGCAAGCCGGGAGATACCGCCCACTACTTCCCGAAGGCCGGGATGTACCGCTTCGTCACCTCGGCGAACTATTTCGGGGAAATCATGGAATGGGCCGGCTGGGCCGTTCTCACATGGAGCTGGTCCGGGGCTGTGTTCTGCTGGTTCACCTGCGCAAACCTTGTTCCGAGAGCGAACTCCATCTATCACCGCTACGAGCAGGAGTTCCCCGAGGAAATTGAGAAACTGCACCCGAAGAGGGTATTCCCTTTCATCTACTAGTCATCGCTCATGTCAGATCTCTTCACTCCATATAAACTGGGTCCCATGACCCTCCGCAACCGGACAATCCGTTCCTCCGCATTCGAGAACATGTGTCCCGGGAATGTCCCCAGCCAGGCCCTCATCGACTATCACACCAGTGTTGCAAAGGGCGGGGTGGGCATGACAAGCGTAGCCTACTGCTCGGTGGACCGCTCGGGGGTATCATTCGACGGGCAGCTCTATGTCCATGACGAAGCCAAGGAGGGGCTCAAAAAGTTGACCGAGAGTGTCCATGCCCAGGGGGCCAAGGTATCCATCCAGCTCGGTCACTGCGGAAACATGACCCACCGCTACACCTGCGGGGGCAAGACCCCGGTAGGTGCATCCTCCGGCTTGAACCTGTACTCCCCCACTTTCGTGCGGGGCCTGAAGGTGGATGAAATCCACACCATCGCACGTCATTTCGGAGAGGCAGTCGACTGGTGCCGGGACTGCGGGTTCGACTGCGTGGAAATCCATGCCGGGCATGGCTATCTCATTTCACAGTTCCTGTCCCCCTACACAAATCACCGCAAAGATGAATATGGCGGGGCCCTACAGAACAGGATGAGGATGATGGACGAGGTCCTTGACGAGGTCATGGAACACGCCCGCACTGACATGGCTGTCATTGTCAAAATGAACATGTTCGACGGGTTCAGGGGCGGGATGCAGGTAGATGAATGCCTTGAGGTCGCGAAAAGGATAAAAAGCCATGGCGTACATGGCATCGTCCTCTCGGCAGGGTTCGTGAGCCGCGCCCCCATGGTGATTCTTGGAGGGGCCATGCCCCTGAGGACTCTCGCCCACTACATGAACCCGTGGAAGTTCTGGTGGCTGAAAGCGGGCATTGCCGTAGGAGGGAGGCTTCTCATCCCGACGGTTCCCTACAAGGAGACATATTTCCTGGATACTGCCAGGATATTCAGAAAGGAAATCCCGGACATTCCCCTTATCTATGTCGGAGGCATCCAAAGCAGGGAGAACTGCGAGACGGTTCTCGGGGAAGGTTTCGAGCTCATACAGATGGCACACGTCCTGGTCCGTGACCCCGAGTTCGTCAACCACATGAGGGAGGATGAACAAAAGACGGGCGGCCTCTCGTACAGGTCTTCATGTGCCAGGTCAAACTACTGCGTGGGAAGGATGTACACCCTTGACATGAAGTGTCATGAGTGCGTGGAGGACCTGCCCTGCAGCCTGAGAAAGGAAATTGAGAAAGCTGAGAAGGTGAACCGCGAGAGACTCGCCGAAGCAACTGTGGAGGGAAAGGTATGACAGCACTTGTAACAGGAGGAAGCAGCGGCATCGGGCGCAGTTACAGCGAGGTCCTCGCCAGGGACTACGGCTGCGACATCGTACTTGTATCCAACCAGGAGGAAGCCCTCGCCGAAGTGGCGGAGGAACTCCGGGAAAAGTACTCCGTCTCGGTCCATGTCCTATGCATTGACCTCTCCAAGGTTGACAGTGCCGACAAGGTGTACGCTTTCACGAAGGAGAGGGCCCTTGATGTGGACATCCTCATCAATGATGCAGGGTTTTTCTTCTTCAAGGAGTATGTGAGCGTCCCTGCCGGGAAGATAGAATCCATGCTGGTGCTTCACATGGTCACCCTCGCCAAACTTTGCCGCCTGTACGGCGAGGACATGTGCCGCAGGGGAAAAGGCTATGTCCTGAACATGTCATCCATGTGTGCCTGGATGCATTTTCCCGGCATTCAGTCATACTGCTCCACCAAGGCTTTCGTATACAACTTCTCAAGGTCCATCAGGTATGAGTTCAAGCTTCACGGAGTCAGTGTCACGGTCGTGACCCCAGGGGCGGTGGACACCCCCCTGTACGGACTCAAGCCGCAGCTGAGGCGTGTCGCCGTGAAACTGGGCATAAGCATTACTCCCGAGAGACTTGCCACCAAGGCAATAAAAAGGATGTTCGCAGGCAGGAGAAGTTGCATGCCCGGTCTGATAAACCACATCGCAAAGCCTCTTTTCATGATGCTTCCCGACTGGGCCATTACTGCCATAGTGAAGAAGATTGCAAAGAAAGAGTGGGGGGACAACTGACCTCGAACCCTTTCCCTCTGATGAAACCGACCTTGCCCAAGAGAGAAAAAGTACAGAGGTTGTTGTACCTTTACACCCGCATCCGACACTTTGTGTCAGCACAATGAAATGTTCAACGGGACAAAGGCTATGAAAGATACACCCTCAAAACTGCACTCAAGGGAGATACTCGCATTCGCGGCAACTCTCCTTGTCATAGCGGTGTGGGGCGAGACCTTCGTATCGAGCAAGATCCTGCTCCAGCATGGGATGGCACCCTCCGACATCTTCTTTTGCCGTTTCCTGCTTGCTTACCTGTGCATGTGGATCCTTCCTGACAGGAGGCTCTTCGCATCATCGCTCAAGGACGAGGGCCGTCTGGCCATTGCAGGCCTATTCGGAGGAACGCTTTATTTTCTCACCGAGAATACCGCCCTTCAATACTCCACCGCATCCAATGTAGCCATACTGGTTTCATCGACCCCTGTCATAACCGCCGTACTCGTATCCATTGTCCACAAGGAACAGAGGCTTTCCCTTGTCCAGGTTGGAGCTTCCGCCCTCTCCTTCATCGGAATGGTCCTTGTCGTCCTCAACGGAAAGTTCATCCTTCACCTCAGCCCGAAGGGAGATGCACTGGCACTTGGGGCAGCGCTGAGCTGGAGCATCTATTCCCTGAACCTCCAGGACCTGAGAAAGAAGTATGACGTGCGTTTCATAACGAGGAAAGTGTTCTTCTACGGTATCGTCACGCTGCTGCCGTATTTTCTGATAGTGAAACCGTTCTCCCTTGACATTCAGGCCCTGTCCCACCCTGCCGTGTGGGGGAACCTGCTGTACCTGGGTCTTGTCGCTTCGATGCTTTGCTATGTCCTGTGGAACTGGTCAATCGGCATTCTTGGAACCGTAAGGACATCCAACATGCTCTACTCGCAGCCTTTCTTCACGATGCTGGTCGCCTTCATCATACTCGGTGAGAGGATAACATGGATGGCCGTGGCGGGAGCCTCTCTCATCATAGCAGGAATGGTCATTTTCGAGAGAAGCCCTAAACGTGTGCTTCCAGAGCAAAATGAAAGTCGGTCCCGGGAGGATGGAACCGACTTTTGACGCCTTGCGTGTCCACTCCCTGTCGCAGTATATGTTCGAATGAGGAGTCGTCGCAGATGGTTGTGTCCTATAACTTAAGAATCTCCCTATAGAGATCAGCAAGAGTCTTGTCCACATCCTCCTTGATGTCATCGTAGTCGGGCCCATCCTTTCTGGAGAGTTCAAGGACGAATTCATCTTCGGACATCATCCGGTTTGCTGAGTAGTAGTCCTCATTATAGATAATGGCAGAGGGCCTGAGCAGTTCCTTTGCATCCAACCTGAGCAGTTCCTCAAGAATGGAGACCGTATACCAATCATCGAACATCATTCCCTCAAGCCCTTCTTCCACCGAAGAATACCTGTGAATCATTTTACTGAAGGCAGAGAAAACCTCTTTCCTCCTGGAGGGGTCACGCATGGCGATCTCGCTGAGGGCCACGCACAGATTGGCTTTATTGTCGGGACACTCCATGTATTCGTTTGCAGCATCACAGAGCTGGGTCACCCTGTTTTTCCCGAGATTATACAGCAAGGCGGGGAAGAATTCAATGGAGAAGTCTGCAGGAATATAATACTCGGACTCTTCTTTATCCAGCCTAAGAATCTCTATGAGATGTCCAAGATATGAGGGGTCGCCGGAGGTGGAGAGGATGGCGGCGCTGCAGAAGATGGCACGGTAGATATCATAGGACCTCTCCCCCTTCCTTGCGAGGTGGAGGTTGTAAAGAAGAACGCTTCCCATGTCTCGCCGCAGTGACCTGTCCGCCGACGGATCCAGGCCCTCGAGCAGGGAATAGTCAAAGTCTTCGCCTTCCTTCGGGATGAAACGCAGGGAAGAGGGGTTCTCAAGGACGAGTTCGGTGGGGAGGGTGAGACGGTTGCGCCTGAGCAGTTCCTGTGCATCCATCCCGTAATCCTTGTCCACTGCATTTCTCCCGTAGCCGAAGTCATCGGGACCATATCTGTCATCTTCAAGTTCATCATTATCGGACTCGAACAGATAGTCTTCCCTGAACTCATAGTCCCATCCCTCGACACCGAGATTCTTGTCCAGGATGGGAAACAAGGTATGGGACAGGCTTTGCTCGCTTATTCCCAGGCTCAGGAAGTGCAGTCCGTCA
This sequence comes from uncultured Bacteroidales bacterium, assembly GCA_905235445.1. Classification (GTDB taxonomy): domain Bacteria; phylum Bacteroidota; class Bacteroidia; order Bacteroidales; family UBA932; genus Cryptobacteroides. The sequence continues at coordinate 7,209 of CAJOLJ010000035.1, read as the reverse complement.
CTACCGAAGGGAAGGTCAAGGATGGGAATGTCCTCGTTCTCGTCGTCCTCGAGCATGTACTGGGTGAAGCTCCACTCCCGTGGAGGGGTGAGACCTGCCTGGTCAGCAAAATCCTCCGCTCCCCAGACCCAGTTGTGGGCTCTGTCGTAGGGCACGGGCTCGAACTCATAATCTATATAACCTTCCAGGTCGAGACACTCGTCCTCGAAGGTCTGTTCGTCCAGGTTGGGGATGTAGCCGGTTTTCATCACTCCCCGGCACCAGATGTCCAGTTTGTACCATGCCATGAATATTTCCCCGACATTGTTCTTGCGGGCTATTATGACATAACCTTTGCCGTAGTCCTCGAAATCTTCTTCGGTTGCCAGGCACTTGTACAGTTCCCAGGAACGGCCTTTATTTCGGAGAAGTTCCTCCGGGGTCTGTTTCTTGAAAGGGGGTGCGGAGTTTTTCTTTTTCTTTGACATATGGAATGCGCATGATGTGTGGGGGTTGTCGATATTTATTGTGTGCACAATCAATGACGCAGCATTGAGTTCATAAAGGTAACATATTGGTGTCACTATTCATCCTGTCCACCTTCTTTTTCCCTCGCCTCTTTTCTTGATGCATTCACACCGATCCAGACATTGCGGGAGTATGTTATCACCCCGAATCCCTGCCCTATCATTAGCACAATATCGGAGCGGAATACTCCGTAGAGGACTATCATTGCGGCACATATGAGACTGAGGACCCAGAAGGAAGTTGGCATGACGGACTCACCCTGTCTTTTGGATAGGAGCCACTGATAGATGAACCGCAGTGAGAAAAGTGTCTGCCAGAGGGTCCCGAAAAGAAGTAGCCACAAGGGTATGCTGCCTGAAGAAAGGAAGTTTTCCACGAACTTCCCTCCATTTGCAATGACTGCGACTACGCACAGTGCAGGGGTGAGCAGCAGGGCATAGCGGAGGACGGGATGGACCTTCTTCCACAGGTTCTTGATATCGAGGTTCCAGATATAGATGTAGTAGGCAAGAAGCTGTCCGACGATTATCGAAAAGTCATTCCTCAGGACCCCATAGAAGAACATCACCCATGAGCCTGCGAGACTCAGTATCCAGTACCACGCCGGGGAAACTAGTTTTCCCGCCTTCTCCGACTTGGCCCACTGCACGACTATCCTGGCCGAGAAAAGTCCCTGTGCCACGAAGCCTATGGCGGTTATGGCCCAGGTGGGAAGGATCGCCCCGCTCATAGATTGCTGTCCTGGATGTGAATGTGAAGTGTACGCTTACGGATGTACACGAATGCGAAGCAGTCGACAAGTCCGCTGAATGCCCTGTTCCAGATATTGAACTTGGATTTTCCGGCAGTGCGGGGATAGTGCCTAACCGGGACCTGCACGAAAGAGCCTCCCTCCTGAAGGAGCGCCATGGCAGGCTGGAAGCGGTGAAGCCCGTTGAAAAGGGGGAACTGCTTCGCCACGGATGTCCTTATCACCCTCAGCGGGCACCCGGTATCCTGGGCTCCGTCATGGGTGAAGAGATTGCGGAAGGCATTGCCGAACTTGGATTGGAAACGGTAGAACCAGGTATCCTTCCTCTTGACACGGATACCTATGGCCATGCTGTTGTCCCCGATGCTGTCAAGAAGCAGGTTCAGGTCCTCGGGGTTTGTCTGGAGGTCGGCATCGATGTATCCCAGGAACTCCGACTCTACTGCGTCAATCGCCGTCTTATATGCCGTGGTGACCCCGGCATGCTCGATGCTGATGTAGTAGAAATCAGGATTGCGGGAACAGATTTCCTGGAGAAGGGGAAGGCTTCCGTCAGTGGAGCCGTCATTGACAAAAAGCACGCATGCCTTCTTTCGGCACCCCGGCAGGAAGTCCGAGAGTGCCTTCTCCAGACGGGGAAGATTGTCCACCTCATTGTAGAGAGGGCAGAAAATGGATATCTCGTATCGGGAAGTGGGATTGCTCATCTAGGTGAAGAGAGTCTGTTTTCAACTCTTACGCAAATATATCTCAACATTCGTTCCAAAACAACATCGTGCGCCCCTTTTTGGCAAAGGTCACAGATGGTCTGTTGGCAAGAATATCTTCTACTGAAGTTCACCGATAATTCAACAAAGTTGGCGAGTCGTTTGGCAGAACCGACTGTGGTTGTTTCTACTGAAGTTCACCGATAATTCAACAATGTTGGCGAGTCGTTTGGCAGAACCGACTGTGGGTGTTATCTTTGCCAAAACACCCTTCCCATGAAAAGGCACCATTCCATACCCTGTGCGACTGCGCTTCTTCTTCTCATGCTTCTTCCCGGATGCGGGAAGAGGGACTCTTCCTTCCGTGAAGCCATCTCAGGACAACTTCAGATGTATCCCGAAACGAGGGTGCAGGACATCTACAAGAGTTTCTGCCAGGATGCCTTCGGCCCTGGACACCTGATCCCGGACAGGGACGGTGCAAAGAGATACCTTGAAAGCGAACTTGAGCAGTACCGGGAAGAACTCTCGAAGGAAGGCAACACCCCGGCTTCGGTCATTCTGGTACCGACAGGTGCAGAGGGGAACTTCTACAGGGTGGACCTGTCAGTTGTGCTGGACGGAACAGTCAGCGAGGAGGACTATCTTGAGGCTTTCATTGAGAGTGCCAATGCCGTGGTACCCCCTTCGGGCGAGCAGTGGAAAGAGACATGGGAGCAGCTGAAAAGAACTCTAAGAAAGCACTTTGCGGACATTCCAGGTGCAGAGGAGGATATAACCGGGATAGACTCCCTGGTAAAGGAAGGAAAGTTCATCATCCATCACAGCGAGGCTTTCGGAATAGCCTACCGTCCCCATTACAGGATAATATCCCGGGACAGGGTCAGGACCCTTCTCCCCGGGATAGCATCTGAATCCATTGCCAAGTAACAGTCTTTCTTTTCTATGCGTCACTGGCTTTAGGTTATACCTTCACCGCTATTTGCCATTGGCCCATGCGGCACCTTCCTCGGTCCTTCTCCATGCGAAATATCCGTCAAGGACTTCCAGGGACTCCAGGTCCGGGACACCGCCCACATAGGGCTTGTCACCGGTAAGGTACATGACATTCTTCCCGTCGAACCTAGGCCACTCGGGGAGACCCTCGCCGTTGGGATCGCCACTCCTCGCGAAGTTCGTCCAATAGTTCATCATGATATTGGAGAGGGCAAGATCCGTGTCAATTGTCGGGTTAGCGATGCTTCCGAATACGTAATCCACATCCTGTCCGTGAGGGGACCCCGTGTCAAAGGCATCGGCAGGATGCTGGTCGAAGCAGTACAGGTACACGGACCCGGTACCGAGCTTTTCCTCGAGATTTGCCCAGACCCAGGTATGCCACCCGAACGCGGCGTCTCGCATGAGGTTGCGCCCCGACATGGGGACAGTGTCCATATCCACGGGATATGCCCTGATAAGATCTTCCCAGAACTTGCCGTAGCGCTCTTTCACCTGGGCGATGTGCTCCTCGGGATTCTTTGTGGGGGAGAAGCTCTGCCCCTCATCGGAGTTGTAGCCGACAAGTATGTCCACGTCATTGAAGTTCCCAGCCTCATACATCTTGTACTGGTCATCGGGGATGACGTAGCCATCCACTATCGGCCAGGCACCGCCCGTCACCACCATCTGGCGGGACAGTTTCTCGGGAGGGAGGGCCCGCATCTCTGAAATGGAGGAGCAGCCGAGGGACTCTCCGAGGGCCTTGCCTTCCTCCTCTGCCTGGGCGAGGAGTTTCATGTTCTCACCTGGATAGGAAGTCTTGCGGGTAGGTCCGAAGGAGCCTCCGCTCCGGGATATGGCCCTTTGGAACAGGCCCTTTGCCTCGGGAGAGGCACAGAGCATGCTGACCGATATTCCACCTGCGGACTCCCCGAAAATGGTTACGTTGTTGGGGTCTCCGCCAAACTTGGCGATATTCTTTTTCACCCACTTCAGACCTGCAATCTGGTCGAGGAGGCCGTAGTTGCCGGAGGTATGACTGGGAGACTCTGCGCTGAGTTCGGGATGTGCCATGAAGCCAATCTGTCCCACCCTGTAGTTGATGCTCACGAATACCACCCCGTGAGAGGCCAGTTTACTCCCGTCGAACTGAGAGGCGCTACCCATTGCGAAACCTCCCCCGTAAATCCATACCATCACCGGGAGCTTGTCCCCTGGGGTCTTCGCTGCAGACCAGACATTCAGATAGAGACAGTCCTCGCTTCCGCCGGGCATGTTGAACGCCTGGATGGGGGACTTGCTGAAAGATGTGGCACTGAGCACCGTATCCCAAGGCTGCAGGGGTTTTGGAGCCTTCCAGCGAAGGTCCCCTACCGGAGGGGCAGCGAAAGGGATGCCCTTGTACACGGACATTCCCTCCTGGACGGTTCCCTGGACCCATCCTGTGTCGATTCTCACTTTTCCGGGGGTCCGCCTGTACATGAGGCTAGGATGGCAACAGCCAAAAAGGATGACAAAACAACAAGTTTTTTCATGATGAGATGAGGTTGTGGGGGTGGGGGTGTTTACTGCTTCGCAAATATATGAAAAGGCAGTTGAAATAGGGCGCCCTGCGATTTTTGTTTTTCACCTGCAATTCCTTATTTTTGCCTAGAAAGGATACGCCATCCAACCAAAGACAGTATGGCGGGAAAGACGCTCCTTTCCTGCAGGATAATACCCTCCAAAGATGAAACGCACCATAACAGGTATCGGGGAGACAGTCCTCGATGTCATTTTCAGAAACGATGTCCCCCAGGCTGCAGTCCCTGGAGGTTCAACTTTCAATGCGATGATATCCCTTGGCAGGACTGCCGGAGTGAGGTTCCCGGATGTGGCGCTGCGCATGCTAAGCGAAGTCGGGGACGACCATGTCGCCGACATCGTGGTGTCCTTCATGAAAGGGAACAACGTCGACCCTTCGCTCATCACCAGGAGGAAAGGCAGCCAAAGCCACATCTCGCTTGCCTTCCTCGACAGCGAGAACAATGCCTCCTACGAGTTCTACAAGGACCACGCACACACCCTTCTTGACCCCTCTTCCGTAAAGGATACGTCCTTCAATAGGGATGACCTCGTTCTTTTCGGGTCATACTTCGCAGTGAACCCGGCAATCCGGGAAAACACCCGCCACCTTCTTGAACTCGCCCACCGCAGCGGGGCGATTCTTTACTACGACATCAACTTCCGCAAGGCACACATCGGGGAAATTCCCGTCATTCTTCCTTCCATCGAGGAGAACTGCCGTCTGAGCGATTTCGTGAGAGGCTCATCGGAAGACTTCCTGTACCTGTGGGGAACCTCGGACCCCGAGCAGGTGTACCGGGAGTACATATCCCCTCTCTGTCCCAACTTCATTTGCACCTGCGGTCCCGAGCCGCTTCATATTTTCTCGGGGAACGGAATGCACCTTACATTTGATGTGCAGAAGATTCAGACCGTTTCCACCATAGGTGCCGGGGACAACTTCAACGCAGGTTTCCTGTACGGCCTCCTTTCCCGGGAAAGGGCCAAGGAGGACTGCGACAAACTGTCCGAGGACGACTGGAGAGACCTTGTCCGTGTGGCCTCGCGCTTTTCCGGGAACGTCTGCCGGAGCATCTACAATTATGTCGAGGGCGGTCCCGAGGCTCTGGGACTTTAGCCTTCATGACGTCAAGGCAGTATCGGGCATGGCAATGAAAAGATATAGGTTCATTCTTCTTTTTGTCTTCCTCGCAATGCTGGCGGCACCTCTCGCCGCCCAGCAGGGGAAGGGGTCCCTGTGGCTTAGGGCGGATGATTTCCTGCGCAGTTTCCAGGAGAACAAGAAAAACGACACCACCTTCTATTATCGTCCCCAGCAGAGATTCAGGGTGGGACTGGTCATGCAGGAAAGGATGAACGGAAGCTACCTGGCGGGAACACAGGACAATGAGCGCTTCAGCGCCCTTTTCCGGGAGGACCCCTATCCTTCCATCGGAATCTACGCTGCCTACAGGACGCTAGGGTACACCTTTGCACTTGGACCCTTCTGGAAAAACAAGGAGAAACGAAACATTAACCTCGGATACCGGTTCGCCGGAAACCAATGGGGAATCGAGGCTTACGTGACGAGGAACAATTTCAGTAACGGCACCCTCACCTCCGGCGGGGAGAAGACCTCCCTTCCCGACGGTTCCCTCGTTATGCAGACCCTGGACATCGATTCCTACTACTCTCTTAACTATAAGCACTTCTCATACCCTGCAGCAGTAAATCACGCCGTCCTCCAGAAGCGTAGTTCCGGCGGGGTCTTCATCTGTTCATCCATCCACATCTCGGGCCACGAGTACGCCCCCGACCCTTCGCTCAACATCTGCTCCTACAATTTCTCCCTGGGTGCAGGCTATGGTTACAGCCTCGTCCTTCCGGGGCAGTGGGTAGTGCACATATCCGCCGTCCCGAGCTTCGTGGTCCTGGGTGCCTCCAGCGAGGAGTTCGGGGAAAAGCCCGTTTTCCACAACCCCCTCAAGAGGCTCGATTTCATCGGCACGGAAACTGTCGCGATTTTCCATCACTGGAAAAATTACTATGCAGGTCTGACCAGCACCAACCGGGCAGCTTTCATTGGGGACAGAGACGATCTTTCAGTCTGCACATTCCGCCATAAAGCATCGCTCAGTGCCGGGATTTATTTCTAGGGAAAAATGTAAAGTATCTTTACGCCCAGGTGTAAAATCCTTATACTGCGCTGCCCCTTTGTAATTCCCACAACTTTCTGTCTGTCAATATATTGACAACTTTGGCACGCCTCATGCTATTTTCTTTGTGAAAGGATGGGGCGAGCTTAGTTCTTTTGTTCCCGAAAGAAGGCACTCCCCCACCCCAAGTTCATAATAGTCAATGTGTGTATAAAGGGCCGGGCCCCCTTCCCGAAGGCAGGGTCCGGCATTGAAAAGAAAGAAAAAAACATTTAATCCACGCCCGCAAAGGGGCAAAGGACAAAGACATGATTACAGTACAGGACCTCACAAAAGTCTTCCGCACGGAAGAAATTCAGACCACCGCCCTCGACGCCGTCTCCTTCGAAATAGCAGACGGAGAGTTCGTGGCCATAATGGGTCCCTCGGGATGCGGGAAGTCAACCCTCCTTAACATCCTCGGACTTCTTGACAACCCCACCTCAGGAAGCTACAAGCTCCTCGGGACCGAAGTCGCCCCCCTCAGGGAGAAGGAGAGGACCCGCCTGCGCAAAGGAAAAATAGG
>CAJOLJ010000034.1 GCA_905235445.1 uncultured Bacteroidales bacterium | reverse complement strand
TATTCCACCGGTTCCCTTAAAACGTTGATGCACAACGCATACATGCTCCATAGATTTTTCGACAAGTTTGGAATCAAGAAACTTGCAAAAAAAGATTCCTGCGTTATCAATGAACTTTTATATATCGGTGTCAAGCCGCCAGTTATGCCAAAAGTATCAGCGTGCTGACTTTTTCAAATTTTAACGAACTATTGATAAATATGATAGGGAATCTTTTACGTCATGGTCGGAAGAATTTTCTTAGGCTGTCCAAGGCTGGGCAGGAGTCAATGAGCATATTTGCCCGAAGCCTGGAGTCAGGAAGGGAAAAATGTTCTGCAGTGCAGATAGGCTGCACACTGCTACTCTACCTTTGTAGTCACAACACAACAATCTAACCATTATGAACATAAATACAATAATCAAACTCATCGTCGGAACCATCCTGTTGGTCGCAGGAGGGCGAGTCCTCAAGGGCTAGCTTCCACTCAGACACCACCGGAGATCTCCACGCCCTAGACTACTTCCCACGGCTGCAAGGCCGTACCGTTACATTCACATGAAAAGACTACGACAACTCTAAAAACAATCAACAATGAATAATACTCCTGACATACTAACCACCATCGCAACCATCATCGGAACCAAACTCGGCGACGCAATAGTCGCCCTCATCGACAAAATGTTCCCTCCCGATAAAGACGACGAGGCAAAGGCTCCAGAACAACTTGACGGGATGAATACCGACCTGAAACCTAAATTTGAAACCTAAATTATAATCAACCAACCACAATGAAAACAGGAATCCCCCTCAACATTATATGCCCCACAACCGGTGACACCATCATCGATGCCATCATTCGAATCTTGAAGAAACGTCTTCCTGTAATAATATACCGTTCAAGACTCTAACAGAATCTTGCCGTCAGTGGAATATTATCTGTAAGGAACGATGTGCATAAAAAAGATCTTCATTGTCATTGCATACGACATATCTTCGGATAAGACGAGGAACAAAGTCATGAAGACTCTGAAAGGATACGGGTGTCGGGCCAATCTCAGCGTGTTCGAATGCCTTCTCACCGATAAAGAGTTGCACTCTCTCAAGGCGACGGTTTCTGGTATAATAAACACCAAGACGGATAGGGTCAACTATTGTAAGCGTCGTTCAAGCCCGATAAACAGGAATAGAACCCCCTGTAGAGGGGGTTTCAGAGGTTGAAAAATAATTTTTTTGTGTGGTGAACCTTAGAAGATGATTCTCTGGTTCCAGTACTGGGGGAGAGCCCTTGCACGTTCATTTTCAGCCTTTTGTGTCTTCCGCTCGGCACATGCGGTAAAGATGACGCCATAGCAGAGGACACACTCTTCCGGTCACCCCTTACTTGAACCAGTCAACGAGATGATCCTTGGCGTAAAGATAGTACACGAGGAGGCCAATCCAGCTGGTGATGAGGACCAGTACTATTGACACTATCTTTCCTACCATGGAGATGGGTTTCTTCCAGATGTCTACGCAAGCAAGGATTGCGAGTACTATACCGGCTACATAAAGAATTGTTCCGATCATTTTCTTCTTTGTCTTTAAATGTTCGTAATTGTGGTGGGTGGACTCCTGAGCCAGAGAGACTGAGGATGTAAAACCTATCAAAAGTAGGTATTTTCGGGACCATTTCCAAAAAGGGTCGGCGTTTTTTACCGCAAAATAAGCCAAATCGACACCTCCTTAAGGCCATCCACTGCCGCAAACGGGCTAAATCTGTCCCCTCATTCACTGCGAAAAAGTTCTAATGCGCCAAAAATGTGTAACTTTGCCGGGAAATAATTCTTTCTCCAATAGACTTCGGTCCCATAGGATGATGGATATTGAAAAGAGATTTTTCCACAGAGGTCCGCCCCCACTATGTGTGGACGTTCTGCATGAAAGAAAGTTCAACGTTTAGAGATTTATATGGAATGAAGAAAATCCTTGCAACTCTGGCAGCTGCCATCCTCATGAGCACCGCTGCATTCGCACAGACAGGAATCGGAGGAGGTTTAACCATGAGCCTTGATACTTACGACAATGGGAAGCCAGTCATATCAAATGGTTTCTTCGGAGGATTCTCCTTAATGCTACCCATCTACCAGAATATCTCCCTGGTACCCGGTGCTTACTACTCCTATCTTACCAAGGAAGATGTCACCTCTTTCGGGCCCATCTCAGGCACCCTGACGGTGGAGGAGCATTACATCACCATCCCCCTGTATCTCAAGTTCACCGTTCCCGTAAGTCAGAATTTCAGCGTCTTCGTAACGGGCGGTCCCCGTTTTGCCGCCGGAATCATTTCCTCCACAAGCGGAAAGGGCACGGTGTCGGGGCTTCTCCCCACCGATGTAGACATTGACAACTACAAAGACGACGACACCTATTCCCGCTATGACCTCCAGCTTGGCGCCGGAGGCGGCATTGAGCTTCTGCGGAACATCCAGCTCCAGGTCACCTATAACTGGGGAATGCTCAACAAATACATCGGCGATGCCGGTGTCATCCGCAAGCGCAACGTCCTTGAACTGAGTGCATCCTTCTACTTCTAGGAAAAAGACTTGGCCCCATTGCGAAATGAAGGTCCCTCCTCCCGGATTCCGGGAAAAGGGGCCTTTCCTGTTTTTGTGTTCCTCCCTTCGGGAGATGCGTCAGAAGATTTCCCGAAGGCTCATTGCGAAGCCACCCGAGGGGGCCATCCTGACTTCCACCGTGCAAGTGGAGTCGTACACTCCCTTCTCAATCCTGTAGTCCGTGGGATTTGTCCTGTAGTCGGCATCGGGGCCGTCCGTGTACAGGGTTCCCTCGTATTTCACGCCGGGAGTGAGGAAGTCAAGTTTCACGTTGACAGTCTTTCCTTCCTCTCCTGCCACGCCGCCAACGTACCATGTGTCACGGGCTTTGGCCGTGACAAGGTCCTTTGCGGTCGCATTCGCAGGAAGGGCGTAGACAAAGCGTGCGGCACCGCTGAGCGCATCTTTCTTTCCGTCCGCAAGCGTTGCAACCCCAGCCTGGGAGGAGTTAAGCGTGGACAGTTTGGGATGACGGGCCGTGACAATGTACTGCCCCACCTCAGCCTCGATGTACAGGCTCCTGTCCCAGTCCACTGCCACATCCTTTATGAACTGGAATGCGTCCATATGGGAAGCGTAATGCTCGGGAAGGTCGGCTGCCATCTGGAGGGGTGAATAGAAGGTCACGTACAGGCCGAGCTGGTTGGCGAGGGTCATCCTCATGTGGCCGCTCTCACTGGGGTTCAGTTTACTCATGTCCATCTCGAAGATGCCCGGGGTATAGTCCATCGGTCCTCCCTGCAGACGGGTGAAGGGAAGGATGCAGGTATGGCCCGGTTCGATGTTTGAGCGGTACTCCGTACCGAGTGCGGACTCGTTGCCGATGAGGTTGGGATAGGTCCTGCAAAGACCCGTAGGACGGACCGCCTCGTGGGCGTTCACCATGATATGGTGCTCGGCCGCACTCTTTACCGCATACAGGTAGTGATTGATGATGGGCTGGGAATAGTGATGCTCCCCGTAAGGAATGATGTTCCCGACGTAACCGCTCTTGACCGCATCATAACCGTACTTGTTCATGAGGTTGTAGGCATCCTCCATGTGACGTTCGTAGTTGAGGGTCGAGGAAGAAGTCTCATGGTGCATAATGAGACGGATTCCCTTCTCGTGTGCATACTTATTAAGGGCGGGCAGGTCAAAATCGGGATAAGGGGTGACGAAGTCGAAGACATAGTCCTTCTGCTTTCCGAACCAATCCTCCCAGCCTTCGTTCCATCCCTCGATGAGAATCCCGTCGAAACCGTTGGCGGCGGCGAAGTCTATGTACCTACGGACATTCTCGTTGTTGGCGCCATGACGGCCGTGGGGCTTGCTCTTGGAATAGTCGGTGACACCGAGCTGAACCGAGGGATAGTCATCCGTATAGGACCAGGAACTCTTGTTCGTTATCATCTCCCACCACACACCCATGTACTTGACCGGGTGGATCCATGACACGTCCTCCAGGGCACAGGGATCGTTGAGGTTCAGGATGAGCCTGGATGATAGGACATCAGTCGCGCTCCCAACCACCATCACTGTCCTCCAGGGGGTCTTGCAGGGAGCCTGCATCCTTCCCTTGAGTCCCTCGGCATCCGGGGTCAGGTGAGTGGTGAGCGTCTTGGTGGAAGGATTGTACTCAAGGTTAGCGGTAGGATAGTCCACCACCGCGGCCTCATGGATGTTGATATACAGTCCGTCGTCGGTCTTGAGCTGCAGGGCTGTCTGCACGCCGAAGTCCGAGAATCCGGTTGCGGAGGCGTTGCCTATCCTGCGTCCCTTGGAGATGGCTCCCACTTCGGAGAGGCGGCTTCTGGTGTAGTTGTACTCCTGGGTGTCGTAGTCCCCGGAAATCCACCAAGCAGTGTGGTCAGCGCCAAGTGCGAACTCGGTCTTCTCCTCCACTATGTCAAAGTACACGAGGGAGTTTTCCAGCGGGAACTCGTAGCGGAACCCAAGGCCGTCATCATACAGACGGGCCCTTATGAGCATCCTGGAGCCATCTTCACGGGAAAGCGGTATGCAGACCTCGTTGTAGTGATTCCTGATTGACTCCTCTTCCCCCCAGACAGGTTTCCAGGTCTCGTCAAAGGTGTCTTTCACAACCTCCCCGTCCAGGGCAAAGCCACTTCGGAGGTCCTTTTCGTCTCCCTGCAGCTCAAAGCCCATCCGGCTGGGGAGGATCACCTTCCCCTCCCCCTTGTCCAGGGTATAGAGGGGGGTACCGTTCCCGTCAAGGTAGAATGAGGCTGTGAGAGTCCCGTCGGGACTGGCAATGGATGCGACCGAGGTTCCCACCTCGGGAACATCGCCCACCTTGCAGCAGGTCAGCATTCCGATGCATGTGGCGCCGGCAATCAAAGTGAACAGGATTCTTTTCATATTCAGATGATTTTACTTTTTCTCAAATTCCACGACAAGGGCCGTCCTGGGCCCCACCATCACATCAGTGTCTCCAAAGGAGACGCTCTCCCCGGTGATGGGGTTCTTCCCTGTCACTCTCTTCGGGGCTATCTCGTCGTAGCTCTCCCAAGGAACCGTCATGACGTGGTCGGAGTTGTTGACGAACACGAATACCATCTCGTCACTGTCCTCACTGTACCTGAAGAAAGCGTAGGAGTTGTCCCTCTTTCCCAGGAAGTGCATTGTCTTCCCGTTGTGAAGGACGCTCTTTCCCTTTCTCCAGTTGAAGAGGGTCGCCGTGAAATCATGCAGTTCGGCAGCTCTGCTGTAATCGGCCTCAGGAGTCTTTCCTGCGGCAGCCCTGCCTTCGGCAGTGAAGAGGTTCACCTTGTCCTCTTTCCATCCGCCCGGGAAGTCAATCCTCTTGGCCCCGTCGGACCAGTCTCCCCTCTTGCAGGAGAAGAGCATCTCGTCCCCGTTGTACAGCTGGGGTATGCCCCTGATGGTGGCGAGAAGGGCCAGGGCGATCTTCAGTTTCCCGGGATCATGGTCGAAGGTGTCCCCGAGACGGGAATGGTCATGGTTCGCTATGAATGTCATCATGTGGGTGAGGTCATGATAGACGAAATCGTGGGACAGGCAGTCGTAGACCCTTGTCATGCCCCTGCCCCAGGCGGGGTTGTCCCCTCCCTCGCAGATGGCGGCCACAATTGCCTCCTCCAGGGGGAAGTCCATGATGGAAGGAAGGTGGGAGTCGAAGCCGTCCTTGTTGGGGTTGCCGCCCTGCCAGTAGGCAAGCTGGGGGTAGGATGATGTCCAGCACTCCCCTACGATGTTAAGGTCCGGGTACTCTTCAAGGACAGCCTTGCACCACTCACTCATGGGTCCCTTCTCATTGTAGGGATAGGTATCCACGCGAAGCCCGTCAATGCCGGCATACTCTATCCACCACACCGCCCACTGCTGGAAGTACCTGAGGGTATAGGGGTTGTCAAGATTGATGTCCGGCATGCTCGGCACGAACCATCCGCTCTCCTGCAGGGAGAGTTCCCTCTTTGAGGCATTGGGGTCCATGTTGGTGGAGAACAGCACGTTCGTCCCTGTATACTCGGGGAACATGTGGACCCAGTCCTTCATGGGCATGTCCTTCATCCACCAATGCTCGGTCCCGCAGTGGTTGGTGACTATGTCCATTATGACCTTGAGCCCCTTGGCATGGGCCTTGTCGACGAACTCTCTGTACAGTTCGTTGCTCCCGAAACGGGGATCGATGTGATAGTAGTCCCCGCAGGCATAGCCGTGATAGGACTCGAAGTCCTGGTCGTCAACCAGCATCGGGGTGCACCAAATTGCGGTGGCACCGAGTTCGGCTATATAGTCCAGATGGTCGATGATGCCTTGGATGTCCCCGCCGTGACGCCCCAGGTTGACGCTCCTGTCCGCCTTCTCCTTCATGGAGTCCACACTGTCCGTGGAAGGGTCGGAGTTTGCGAAGCGGTCGGGGAACACGAGATATATCATGTCAGCGGTCGTAAAAGAGTTCTTCTCGCTGGCCCCGTCCTTTCTGTCCGATATCGTGTAAGGGTATTTGAACTCGGCCTTCCCGTCCTTCGAGAAAACCAGGTAGTAGGTCCCGGGCGCGGCATTGTCATTGACCCTTACGTCCACGAACAGGTAATTGGGGCTGTCGGCTTTTCTCACCCCCGTAACCTGGACACCCTTTCCTCCCTCCATTTTCACGTCATATGCCCCTATGCCTTCGCCTCCCACAAGAAGTTGGAGGGGAGTCTTCATGCCTATCCACCAGCTAAGCGGTTCGACCCGGCATACCTGCAGGGAGGTGGCATCCTGCACGGAGGAGCTGTCAAAAGAAGAGGCCCCGTTGGGAGAACAGGAGCCCAGGAGCATTCCCGCTCCCAGAACTGCACAAGCAGAGATAACTTTCATCGGATTCATTGAGAGACTTTTTACCACGGACAGTCCGAAGGGGAGGGTCCCTTCGGAGTCCGGAGCTGACAGTTAAATAATTATGTTTCCTGCAAAGGGGCAGGTGCGTGTCATTTCTTCGGGGAGTGGAGTATCTCGTATCCCCAGGACGGGAGTTCGATCTGCGCCCCTCCCTTGGGGAAAGGAGTGCCGCTGAAAAGGCTGCTGACTTTCCTCTCGAGGGGGACGGTCACACTCTGGGGCGCCGCTGTGAGGTTCACAAGGACGGTCACCTTGTCTTTCCCTTCACCCCTGGTGAATGCCATGACACCCTCTGGGGCCCCGTCTATGTACTTGAGTGAAGCTCCCCTCTCACCTGCATCCAGGCAGGGATGTGCATGACGAAGGGCCACGAGGTCGGTATAGAACTTCGTGAAGGGCTCGACTTCGGCCCAGGAGGTGATGGGGTCCTTCTCGAAGAACTCGATGCGCCTCTTGATGCCGATTTCCTGGCCGGTGTAGATAAGGGGCTGGCCTTTGGGAAGGGTGAAGCAAAGCACGGCGCACGCCTGGGCTGCATCCCCCATCCTCTCGAACTCGCTTCCGGCCCAGGAGTTCTCGTCATGGTTGGAAGTGAACATGAGACGGAAGTTGGCATTTCCGTACTCTTTGTCATCATCCACGAGGTACTGCTTCAAGTCTGAGGCCGTCTTCTTGCCCTGGGCAATGTCGTTAAGAAGATGATGGAGTTTCCAGGCATAGGAGGCATCGAAAGTCTCCTTGGGGTCAATCAGCTGTGTGCTCTCGGCCTCGGCAAGAAGGTACACCTGAGGATAGTCTTCCTTCATCTTGGGAAGTATGCCTTTCCAGAATTTGGCGGGAACCTCGGCTGCGGCATCGCAGCGGAACCCGTCCACGCCCTTCTCCAGCCAGAACCTCATGCACTCGTCCTGGGCAGCCCAGACCGCCTCATTCTCGTAATTGAGGCTGCGGGTATCGGTCCAGTCGTATTCGTAGATTGCCTCGCCTTTCTCGTTCCTCTCATAGAAAGAGGGGTCCTTGCCGCTCATCCACACGTGGTCCGGCGCAGTCTGGTTGGCCACCCAGTCAAGGATCACCTTGAATCCCAGTTTGTGGGCCTCGCCGAGCAGCTGCTCGAAATCCTCCATGGTACCGAACTCGGGATTTACCTTGGTGTAGTCGGATATGGCATAGTAGGAACCCAGGGTCCCCTTCCTTTCCACCGTACCGATTTCATAGATGGGCATGAACCAGAGGATGTCCACGCCGAGTTCCCTGAGGCGGGGCAGCTGTCCCTGCACCCCTGCGAATGTCCCTTCCGGGGTGAACTGACGTACGTTCACTTCGTACATAACGGTACCGTAGCTCCACTCGGGATGCAGGGCCGCCTCCTGGGGAGCCTTCTTGCAGGAGGGAAGAAGGATGGTCAGAAGAGCAGCGAAAAGAACGGCTGAATGAATGTTGTTTTTCATCGTGTTTAGTTGTTGTTGGTGTGTGTGTAAGGAAAATTAAAGTTCAAATACCACGGAAGAGTTTCCGCCGAGGGTGAGTTTCTTCGCCTGGACCGTAGCGCTTCCAAGAAGGGCAATCGGACGGCTCATGTCATCCCCTACGGTGACACTTGCCGTGGAGGATGCGACATTGTGGATTACGAGGAGCTTCTCGCTTCCACTTGTCATGTACCATGCCGCGATGGAGGCCCCCGTGATGCCGGTGGCGCTCATCTTGCCGTCCGCAAGGGCGGGATAGGTATTGCGAAGGCGGGAGAAAGTCCTGTAGACACTCAGGATGGAGGAGGCGTCGGAGTCCTGTGCCTCGACGGATATCGCAGATGTGAGCATACCCGTGTCGACCTTGCCGTTCACTCCCTTGCTTGCGGTCTTGGACCCGGCCTTGTCCCACATAATAGGTGTGCGGACATACTCGTCACCGCCGCTTTTCGTACCCCAGTAGCCAAGTTCCTCTCCCTGGTAGATGAAGGGACGTCCCGGGCTTGTGAGAAGTATCGCACCGGCCTGTTTCATCTTCTTGATGTTCTTGGAAAGGTCGCTTCCGGCACGGTCCTCATCGTGATTGGTAAGGAAGAAGGAGGTCTGGGCATCTGGACGGATGGCGCTGTGGTCGCTTACGAAAGCGGACACGGTGGAGACGAAGTTCTGGGCCTTGCCTGAATTCAGCATGTCGCGCAGTGCATACCAGTAGTGGAACTCGAAGCATGAGGGAATGCCCTTGTAGTAGTTCTTTTCCTGGGAATGGCTGTCCATCCAGGCCTCGCCCACCATGAAGATGTCATCGGTGTGCCCTGCTGCCTTGTAGTAGGAGTTGCACTCCTCATACCACTGACGCAGGAACTCCGGGTTCGCATCGTTGGTCCCATGCTGGTAAATCCACCTGACCGCATCGAGCCTGAACCCGTCCACACCCATGTCTATCCATTTCTTGGCGGAGGCGGCTATGTCCTTGAATGCCTTGGAATCCTTGGCTTTGTCGTAGGGACCGTAGTTGAGGTCCGGCATAGAGGTGTCGAAGGAAGCGAAGTAATTGTTCGTAACCCCGCCGAAGGTGATATCCCCGGCGGTGGAGCTGTCAAGCGTGAAGGGGGTGCCGAATACGATGGAACCTGCACCGGCCTTGGCCCCCCACTTGGTCCCGTTGTCCCAGGACGTAGCGGAGCTTCTCACCAGGAACCCCCAGTCGGAGTTGAAGTCGATGGTTATCTCATGCACGCCCGAAGAGGTCTCGTAAAGTCCCACCGGGGAGGAGATGTTCCCGTACCAGAGCCACACTTTCGGGGATGACGTGTTCGGGGACTGGGCCGCATCGGTAGTCTGGGTAACCGTGACCGTCTTTGACGAAGTCCCCCAGTTCACCTTGAAATGCAGTCTTCCGCTATATCCCTTGTTTCCCACCGTAAAGGAGTGCCAGCCTCCCATCCCGGGATCCTTGGCCCCGCCGTAGTTGTCGATCTTCCCGGCTGCCACGTCCGCATCGGGGTTCTGGGAGAGGACGTAGTACTCTTTGTAGGGGCTGTCTGGATTGCTGAGCACATCCTGGAACCAGGCATTGTTCCTCCCGGAATGGTTCAGGACATAGTCCATGTACACCTTTATCCCCTTGGCGTGGGCCTTGTCGATGAGGCTCTTGAAGTCAGCCTCGGCCCCGGCTGCGGTGTTGTCGGAGGAATACAGGGGGTTGAGAGTATAGTAATCATCCACATCATAACCATGATAGGATGAAGTCTTGTTCGAGGGAGAGAGCCAGATGGCAGTGACGCCCAGGGCGTCGAGATAGTCCAGGTTGTCCTCAATTCCCTTGAAGTCCCCGACCTTGTCGGAGCGGACTCCGTCGGCAAAGGAGTATACCAGGAGCTGATAGGTGGTGGATGCCCTCTTGTTCCCGTCAAAAGCCCTTGGACTCGGCTCAATTCCTTTGGCCTCCTCTTCCTTGGCCTTGGGCTGGGACACACTTACGGTGGCACGGACGCTCTTGTCGGAAGTTATGGCGAAGACGACCTCAGTGCTCCTGTCGGAGGTGGTGTTCCTTCCGGCCGATATATTGACTGAAGCGTTGCCCGTGCCGCTGGAAGGTTCCACGCTGACCCAGGAGTCGGACCTCGAGGCTGTCCAGGCCCCGGATGCGGTAACGGTGATTGTCGTACTCTCAGCCTCGGACCCGAAAGTCACCTTGGTGGGGAACACGCTGATGGTCTGTTTCACGGTATCGGGACCCTCCGGGGTCTTGGGAGAGCAGGACACAACCGCAAGAGCGGCAAGGGACAGAGCCACTGACAGGGAGTATACTGTTGTTTTCATAAGGCTTTCTATTATTCCTGGAAGACCGGAGACCGGTCAGGGTCTCCAGCCTTATTGTTGCCGGTGCCCCTCCCCCCTTCCCCGAAGGGAAGGACAGGGGGAGGCTTAATTAATGAACGGTACTACAGGGCAACCTCGGTGACAGTAATCGTCACGCTGTCCCCGTAATTGACCGTAATGTCAACCGAGGTGGTTCCGCCTACGTTGACGGTGAGGTTGCTTCCGTTATCGCTGGTGAGTTCAAGGGCGGAGCCCAGCTCCACGCTGGAGGAGGAGGCACCTCCCCAACTTATCGTCCAGTCATGGTTCTTCCTTATCTTGAACTGCTGGGAAGGCTCCACTGCGAAGGATGTCAAGCGGTAGAAGGCCCCCGTAGCGTCCTTTGTAAGGGTCAGGTCGAAATCCTTGTCCCAGGAAGTCCCGCCGATTTCACCGATGAGGCTCAGGACAGGCATCCCCTCCGGCATGAGGTACAGGACCAGAGCGCTCTCGTCGAAGTACACATCGAAGGTCCCGTCCTCGGGAATGACCATGTTGGCGGAGCCAGAGGTCAGTGCCACGGGCCCTCCGACGGGGATTTCTCCCTGGGTGGGGATACCGTAGTTGACGGCCCAGTCATGGCCCTTGCGCAGTTTCATCTCGTTCCCTGCCTTGAGGGTCATGCCCTTGGCTACGAGGAGGCCACCCTCCTGGACCATGTCCGTATCGACACTCCAGTCGGAGCCCTCGAAGGAGCCGATGAGGCTCCAGCCGTACTCACGGTTGATGGTCATGGTCTCGGAAGCGGGGTCGTAGATGACATCGTACTTGCCGCTCCGGGGGACAACGATATTGGCTCCATTGTTCACCACGCCGAAGGCCTCTCCGGGGGTGAAGGTGAAGGAGCCGTCAGCGTCAGCCCCGCGGTTCACGTCCCAGAGGCCTGCATAACGCAGCTTGAACTCTTCGCCCTCCGTAAGCTCGATGCCACTATATACCCACTTGCCGTCTTCCTCCGTCATGTCGAAGTCGGTATCCCAGGAGGTACCACCGATTGCGCCAATCAGACTCCACTTGGCCTCGAGGGCATCGCCTGCCTTGACGATGGTTATGGTCTCCTTGCTTGCATCATAGTAGATGTCATAGCTTCCGTCCTGGGCTACCGCCATGTTCTTGCCGTTGTTCTCCACGGCTGTGGCGGTACGCAGTTCGATGGTGACGGGCTCGGTCTCGCCGATGGCACCCCTGTTGAATGCCCAGCCATGGTCGAAGCGCAGCTTGAACTGCTCGCTTGCGGCAATGCTGACGTTCTTGGCGGTGAAGATCTTGCCGTCTTTCTCCATGTCGAAGTCAGTGTCCCAGTTGGTGCCGCCAAGCGTACCTATGAGGCTCCAGGGACCCTGGGAGACGTCAACATAGTCGCTGCCACCCTTCCAGGTGAGAACGGCATGGAACGGGATGGAATCGATGAACAGTTCCACATCGTAGAATGCCCCGTCCTGCTCCACTATGTTGGAGCCGTCCTGCACGAGGTCATCGAGGGAACCTCCGAGATTGATGGTCCACTCCTCGTTCATCCTGAACTTCCACTCCGTGCCCTGGGGGATCTCGACGCTCTCCGCCTTCCAGGAGTTGCTCTCCGTGTCGTATTCCATGGAATACTTATCGGAAGACCAGGCATTGTCAAGGAAGCCTCCGATGATGCCTACGCTACTTACAGGCTCGACGGTAACGGTAAGAGCGGTGAGGTCGACGGATACCCTTGCATAGGTAATCTCCGAAGCTTCCGCGATGTTGCCGCCACCGGTATCGGTAAGGGCGTAGACGGTCTTGGTGACGGACCCGGCGTCATTTGTCGTGACAACGGGCTCGACATTCTTGTCAAGTCCCCACTCCGCATCCCAGTTGGGCTGGGGAGTGAGCTTGAAGCCCCACTCTCCGCCGACATTCGCAAAGCCTACGTAATGTCCCTCGCCGTCGCCCTTGATGATGGTTCCGTTATGGTCCCAGCCATTGTGGGAACCGGGAACATAGAGCTGGTCGGGGAAGGAGGTGTTTATGAACTTGACGTTGTATGGAACCGTGCTCACGTCCAGGACCACCTTGTAGTTGCCCTCCTTGGTGGAGGCGATGTTCTCACCCGTTGTGCTGGAGACAGCCTCGAGGGTACCGCCCATCGAGTAGGTCCAGTCATGGTTGAAGCGGAACTTGAACTCTCCGGGGACCACTGCGGTCTCGGCTACGACGAACTGCTTGGCCGCAGCGTCATAGGTCATGTCCACATCCGCTCCCCAGCTGTAGTCACCCACTGCCGAACCTATCATGCTGACGGTCTCGACCTGGATCATCTCCAGGGTGTTGAACTTCTTGCTGATGGCGATGTTGTACACACCGGACGGGACCTCGATATTGGAACCGTAGTCATCACCGGCTGCCACCGCGACAACGCCCTTCGCATGGGAGAACCTCTGAGCGAACATATCCACATCGACCTTCCCTCCGAAGTCATCCTTCCACTCGGGATTGGGGCTGAACTTGAACTGGACAGGGGATCCGTCCTGGGTGGTGAGGTCAACTATTCCCTCATAGAATCCCTTGACGGCAGTGCTGAGTTTCAGCGTAGGAGCCGCAGCGGGATCCCAGCCCTGGTAGGAACCGGGCAGGTACAGGACCTCGGGGAAAGTGGAAACGTAGGTGGTCACCTCGAGCTGGTCGGAAGCGGTGGCGATTCCGTTGGGAAGGCTCTCGCATTTTGCGATGACATGGAATGTCACCTCCACTGCTGCCGCCTCCTCGCCTCCGGCTGCGATGATGGCCTCGTTGAGTTCATCCACGCTTATCGTATATGATGTCTCCGTAAGGCCCGTGGCCACAGTGTAGAGGTCAGCCCCTACTGGGGTGTCGTCATCACCCTTTGTGGATGTGGTGATGGCCTCGTTTTCGGCGGAGATGGCAACGTCATAGGTGATGGCCTCGCCATACACCAATCGGGCGGGCTCCCAGGTGATGGTTACCGCCTCAACAGTGGGCTGGGCTGGATCCAGCACGATGGGGTCCGTGGGAAAATCGACGATTATCGGGGCCACTGCGTCACCGCCGGCGTAGATGCTTATTGTCACCTCGGCGGAATCATAGTTCTTCCCGCCGTTCGATACCCTGACCCAGAAAGTGATCGAGAATGTGTCATTCTCGGGAAGTGAAGGGAAGATGGAATATATCTTGGAACTGAAATCCGCCTTTGTGGTCTTCCAATAGAGTTTGTCGGTAGAGGCTACCTCGCCCTCAGACTCGCCGAAACGGGCCATCAGGGTGTAGGTCAGTCCGTCAGGAAGGTTCCTGTAGCCGGTCCAGGAGAAATTCACATCCTCGCCAAGGGTGTTGTCCGTAACGAGGATGTCGCTGTGGGCGGCAAGCTCGGGGGCAACCGGGTCGGTCGAGAAAGCATCCTCCTGCTTGACAGTACAGGATGCAAGACCAAGGGCGAAGGCTGCGATGGCCAGAATACTGTATATCTTTTTCATTTCTGTGTGCATTTAAGGATTACTGCCTCTCGTAAGCGATCACAAAAGGAGTGTGGTTACCGTAGAGTTTGACGATGTACGATCCGTCGCCGGGGGACTTGATGTTGGCGGCCTCGCCGCTGTTGACAAGCTCGAATCCACCTGCAACCTCGCTGCTCTTTGCGGAGCCGTCGCCCCACTTGTACTTGGCGTCCCAGCTGCCGTTGAGACGAACCAGGAACTCATCCCCTGCGGTGAGGGTCACTACCGGGGTCTTCCAGACGTTCTCGTCCGGGTCATAGGTGAAGAGGACATCGTTTGCCCAGCCGCCGCTCTCGGCGAAGGAGCCGATGAGTCCGACCGAGGATACGGTCTCGCGACTACCGGTCTTGGTGTTGATGTTCACGGTGAGGAGGTTGATTTCCTCTCCCACGGGAACGGCCCAGTTGCCGTCATTGTTCTCGAAGACGCGGCCCCAGTCGGGCTCGTAGCCGTCGTTGTAGCCGAGCCATGCTCCGTCCACATACAGCTTGAACGGGCAGAAACCTGCGGTATTGTCGGGGTCCTCGCTGAATGCGACAAGGGTGCGGTAGACCTTTGAGCCGCCTTCCATCTCCCAGAACTCTCCCTTGGCACTATTCCATCCGTTGTAGAAACCGGGCAGGAAGATGCTGGACTTCGGGGCATCGAAGGTGGTGATGCTGAAGGCGATGGTGTTGGTGGAGCGGACGGTGGAGATGTCTGTACCGTAAAGGGCAGCCACGACATATGCGCCGATCTCGGCGGTCTCGTTCTTTCCGACCCCCAGGTCCGAGCAGGCGAAGGAGTTGAGGTCCCCCTTGCCGATGGTCAGTGAGTTCGTGAAGGAACGTCCGGCAAGGACTTCGGCCCCGCCGTAGGTAAGGTACAGGGAATACTGTATCTGGACGGGTGCCCCGAAGGATGCGTCAGTCCAGTTGAAGGTAACCGACTCCACCTTGTTGTTATTGCTGTCGACGATGACATCGCCGACCTCCAGCACGGTGGGGGCCACGAAGGAGCTCTCCGAGGATATCTTGGTCATCTCGAAATCCCGCTCGCAGGACATCAGACCCAGGACACAGAGGGCTGAGAAAGCTATTTTAGCTATATATTTCATGATAATGTCTGTTTAAGGGTTCGCCACCGCTAGTAACCGGGGTTCTGGACCAGGTTGTTGTTGGCGTTGATGTCCGTGATGATGATGGGATAGATGGTACGGTAGGCCGGGATGGAGACCTTTCCCTCGAGGACTCCTCCCTTGAGGGTCCAGGGATACTGGGCCGAGGTGAAGTACCCGTAGCGGATGAGGTCGGTACGGCGATGTCCTTCCCACATCAGCTCCCTTGCCCTCTCGTCGAGGAGCCAGTCAAGGGTGATGGATGAAGGGGTCTCGACACCTGCACGGTCGCGAAGGGCCTTGACATAGGTGACGGCCTGCGGATCGGAGACAACACCTCCGCTCAGGCGTGCATCAGCCTCAGCATAGGCGAGGTACATCTCCGCAAGGCGGATCATCGGGAAGTCGCAGGAGGAGAACTTGTAGTTGTCCACGGATGCGTCGTTGACATGACCGTCGGAATAACGTCCGCTGAACTTCCAGCACCTCCAGCCTGTGGAGACATCGCTGTTGTCGAAGTCCTTCACGCCCTGATTGAAGAAGAACGCCCTCTTGTCGGAGGTCTCGCGGTTGTACCCGAAACCGGTTCCGTCCCAGGAAACCTCGTTCAGTTCGAAACGTGCCACATAGTCATTGGCCACGTGGTAACCGTTCCAGTTCTCGGGCATGACGTTGCCTCCTGTCTGGAGCAGGGCTCCGAGGGCTGCGTTGGAAGCCTCGTCAAGGGCGGCGCTGGAAAGGGTGGTGGTTCCGCCCCAGCTCTGTGCATGGTCCTTGTCGTACTCGATTCCGAAGATGAACTCCTCGGCTGCAGCACCGCTCTCGGTGTTGTCCTGCATGAAGAGCTCCTCATAGTTGGGGTGCAGTTTGTAGCCCATGCCTATGACTGCGCCCGCAGCGTCCTTGGCCTTCTGCCACTGGGCGGAGCCTGTGTACACCTCTGCATTGAGGTAAAGCTTCGCAAGGAGGGCCTGGACGCTTCCCTTGGTGGGACGAGGGTAAGGAACAGCCCCGAATGCAGGCATGTCCCCGCTCAGGAGATCCTGGCACTCGGTCTCGAGCCAGTTGTACAGGTCCGCCCTCTTTATCTGCTGGGGCATGTCGCCTCCGATGTTCTCGGGCATTGCGAAAGGAGGATTGCCGAAGAGGTCCAGAAGCAGGTAGTAGAACATGGCCCTGTGGAAACGGGCCTCTGCCCTGTACCCTGCGATGGCATTGGCATAGGAGGTGTGACCCCGGGCCTCGAGTTTCTCGGGCTCGGTCTGGATGAGGTACTCGTTGACGAGGGCGATGCCCTTCATGCAACGGGTGTAGACCGCCTCGGTCGCGTCGTTCAGCGCTGTAGTCCACTTGTTGTACTGGATGTCGCTGACATAGGAGTCACCCCACACGCACTTGAAGGAGTCGGCGCTAAGTTCATTGAGGTTTATGTACTGGCGCACGAGTTCGCTCTGTCCCGCATCGGAGAAGTTCAGGTCAGAGGAGCCCGGGTCGCCCTGGCTTACGAAGGAATAGTATGCGTTTATGTATGTCAGACCCTTGAGGTAGTCCTGCTCGGTGACGTAAGCGGTCTCCGAGGTGGCATCGGTCTCATTGAGGGGAAGGGTATCGAGATCACCCACACAAGCGCTCAGCGAGGCACCGAAGATGGCCACAAGTATGAATCTGTATATCTTTTTCATATTGACGATGCTTTTAGAAGGTGATGCTTAGACGGAGGGTATAGAGACGGGGACGGGGGACAATGTTGTCATCGACTCCGTCGCTTGCGCTCAGTTCAGGGTCAAGTCCCCTGTACTTGGTGATGGTCAACACGTTCTGGACGGAAGCCGCGACTCTCAGGTTGTCGATTCCCGCGTTCTTGAGGTCAAAGGTGTAGCCCAGGTTGATGTCATCCAGCTTGAAGAAGGAGGCATTCTCGACGAAGAGGTCGGAATACTTCTGGTTCGTGTCTATGGGGTTCACCCATCCGGGGATGAGGAATGTGTTGGAGAGGTTGTTTATGTAACCCTTCGTATAGTCATCGCTGTAGGATGTGGAATAACCCATTGCCACCTTGTTGATTGCATAGTTGCCGATGGAACCGTGTCCGTTCATGCTGAAGTCCCATTTCTTGTAGGAGAAGCGGGTGTTCACGCCGAAATACATCCAAGGAGTGGCGCTGTAGCCGGTAACGTAGCGGTCGGAGTCGGTAATCTGTCCGTCCCCGTCACGGTCTACGAGTCCATTCTCGATAGGCTTGCCCTCGGAGTCGTACAGCTGCTCGAAGAGGTAGAACGTGTAAGGGGTGTATCCCAGGCGGTGCAGGGATGTGAATCCACCCGTTCCGCCCATTCCGGAACCGGTGGTGACACCGAGGTAACCGGCAACGTTCTCTTCGGTGAGTTTTGTGATCTTGGTATCCTGCAGGGTGACGTTCCCGCCGATGGACCAGTGCATGTCTGTGGTCTCGATGGGGATGACATTGAGGGTGAGCTCGACTCCCCTGTTCTGCATGTTACCGATATTGGACATGATGACGTTGGAGAAGTTGGACCCCAGAGGGGTGCTCACCAGGTTCAGCAGGTCGTAGGTGTTTCGGTAGTAGACGTCCACGCTGCCCGTGAACCTGTCGGAGAAGAATCCCCAGTCAAGTCCTGCGTTCCAGGTCTCGGTGGTCTCCCACTTCAGGTTCGGGTTGTATGCCAGGGGGGAGAGGACATTGTAGTTGCCGGTACCCATGTTGTAGCGCATCGTCTGGACAGTGGGGGAAGTGTAGCGGGCGAGGTAAGGATAGTAGTCCGAACCGATATCCTGCTGACCGGTGCGTCCCCAGCCGAGACGGAGTTTCATCTGGGACACGGCGTCCAGTCCCTTCAGGAAGTTCTCGTTCTTGATGTTGTATGCGAAGGCCGCTGAGGGGAACAGTCCCCAGCGGTTCTTCTTGGAAAACCTCGAGGATGCATCGTCACGCAGGGTGAAGGTGAACAGGTACTTGGATGCTATGGAGTAGTTGAGCCTGCCGAAGAAGGAAAGGAGGTAGTACTCCTTGGCGTCACGGGGACTCTTCTCATAGAGGGGACCGGGGCCGTAGCTTCCGGTGTTGTAGTAATTGGAGGAATCGTACCTCACGTAGTTGTGCTGCCAGGAATAACCCGCCATGACATCCAGGTTGGAATGCGCAAAGTCATGGTTGTAGTCCAGGTAGGCCTCCAGAAGGGTGTTCTTGTTGAAATTCCGGTAGATGTGATAGAGGTCGGGGGTGGACTTGGCGGAGAGGTAGGTGCCCTGGTAGTTGTACTGTTTGCCGTTCGTGAGGGCGATGTCATAACCGAGGTTCACGTTTGCGCGCAGATCCTCGAACCCGTGGATGCGGTAGTCAATCTGAAGATTGCCTATGGAACGGAGGGTGTTGCCGTTGTTGTAGTACTCCTCGAGGGCGGACAGGGGGTTCACAGAGGAAAGGGAATTGGGAAGCCCGTTGCTGTACCAGTTCCAGTACCTGCCCTGGTCGTCCTTGACGGGCTTGGAAGGGTCGAAGGCAATGGCGTTGCCGATTGCGCTGCCATTGGTCCAGTCGGTCATCTGGTTGATTCCCTTGATGTTGAGGTTCACCTGGAGATGGTCCTCAAAGAACTTGGGACTCAGGGAGAGGTCGGTATTGTAACGCTCGTTCTTACCGGTCCTCAGTGTACCCTGATCGCTATTGTAACCGAAGCTCCAGCGGAATGGGACCTTCTTGCCTCCGAAGATGGAGATGTTGTGGTCGGTCTGGATGGCCAGGCGGTAGATTTCCTTCTGCCAGTCAGTGGAGGCTGTACCGAGGAAGGAGGCCTTCTCGGGGAAGTTCTCACTTATGTAGGAGCGGAACTGCTCCCCGCTCATCATGTCGAGGGTACGGATGTTCTGCTTGACAGAGGCGCTTCCGGTGTAGGAGATTTTAACGTCGCCCGCAGACCCCTTCTTCGTCGTAATGATGATGACACCGTTGGATGCCCTGGACCCGTAGATGGCGGTGGCCGATGCATCCTTCAGGACCGAGAAGCTCTCGATGTCGTTGGGGTTCACGGAAGCAAGGGGGTCACCCATTCCGGCACCTCCGTCACCCGTCACGGGAACTCCGTCGATGACAATCAGAGGGTCATTGCTGGCGTTCAGGGATGCGGCACCCCTGATGCGGATCTTTGCGGAGCCGCCAGGTTCACCGGTGGCAGGGACTATATTCAGTCCGGAGACCTTGCCCATGAGGGCCTGGGAAGGGGAAGTCACTGCGCCGCGGTTGATGTCGTCGGATTTGATCGCAACCACGGAACCGGTCATGTCGCTTTTCTTGACGGTACCGTAGCCGATGACCACGACATCGTCAAGAAAAACGGCATCTTCTTCCAGGACTACCCTGGACGGGAACTGTGATGCTTTGTAGACCTGGGTCGTATAGCCGATGCAACTCACTTCGACCATTGCATCAGCTGAAGAGACCCTCAGCATGAAGTCTCCGTCAAGGCCGGTCGATGTACCGTTGGTCGTACCCTGCTCGATGAGGGTAGCCCCGATGACCGGTCCCTGAGCGTCGACTATCACGCCCTTAACCTGGTATCCGCCTTGGGCGAATGCCGACGGGGCAAGCGCCGAGAACATCAGCAGACTTGCCACGATGGTTAGAAACCTTTTCATTCGAATGTAGTTAGTGTTGGAATTAATATTGATTGTGTTCTATTTCTTTTCAGGGGGGAGCGCCTCCGTCCTGCCCTCACGGATCATGACAACGGAGATGGCTCCCAGCACCAGGAGGACTCCCGCTATGAAGAGCATGGCTCCCTGGTTGCCTCCGACGAGCCTGAGCAGAAGTCCTCCGCAGAGGGCGGCCACTATCTGAGGGAGGCAGATGGTTCCGTTGAACAGGCCCAGGTACGTTCCCATGTGGTCACCGGAGAGGGAATTCGTCAGGATCGTGAAAGGAAGCGCGAGCATCGCAGCCCAGGCAAATCCCACGAGGAAGTAGGAGAGGAACAGCACGTACTGGTTGTGGATGAACATGATGGACATGAACCCTATGGCACCTATGAGGAGGCTCACGATGTATGCTGTCTTATGGGACTTGAAGCGGGGAAGGACGGTCGCCCAGATAATCGAGCCCACGGCCTGGACGGCGAACAGGACGCCAACCCAGTTGCCAGCATCCTGGTAGCCTTCGGAAGTGACGTCGGTCGTGCCCCAGCAGTTGGCTGCGATGGAACCGTTGGTGTAGGTCCACATGTACATGAAAGCCGCCCAGCAGAAGAACTGAACCAGGCCGACGGTCCAGAAGGCCTTCGGGGCCTTCACCAGGAGCTTGAACCAGTTGCCGCTATTCTCCTCCTTGGGCTTGTTGGGGTCAAGCCCATGGAACTCGGCATACTCCTTCGGTGGCATCTCCTTCACCTTCAACACGGTATAGATGACGCACAGGATGAGGATAGCCGCACCCACGTAGAATGAATACACCACGGACGGGGGGATGACACCCTCGGGAGCGGTGTTCGCTATGCCGATGAGGGTGAAGAACAGGGGGAAGAGGTAACCGACGAGGCTTCCCGCGTTGCAAAGGAAGCTCTGGATGGAATATGCGGTACCTTTCTGTTCATCGTTCACCATATCCCCAACCATCATCTTGAATGGCTGCATGGCCACGTTGATGGAGGTATCGAGGAACATGAGGGAAATCAGTCCGAAGACCATCGCGCCCGATACGGCCATGTGGAAGGATCCCGCATTGGGGAGCAGGCACATGACAATTACCGCGATTATGGCTCCTACCAGCAGGTACGGTATCCTTCTTCCCAGGCGGCACCACGTCTTGTCGGAAAGGGAGCCGATAATCGGCTGGACGATGATTCCCATGAGGGGAGGAAGTATCCAAAAGTAGCTTAGGTTGTGGGGGTCGGCCCCCAGGGTCGCAAAAATGCGGCTGATGTTCGCACTCTGCAGCGAATAGGCTATCTGGACACCGAAGAACCCGAAGGAGAGGTTCCACATCTGCCAGAAAGTCAAATTTCTTTTCTGTGAAGGCATATCATTCGTTTTAGTTTGTTGCTTGCATTATGGGTTCCGCTTAAGCGGGCGGGTCTAATTCACCAATATTGTCGCAAATTTAACTTTAACGTTTTATACCTCATAATATTTAGGGACGAAATTCACGGAAAATTGGGACGAATTGCGAAAAAAAGTGGATGAACAAAAGACGGTATTTGCATTTTTCTGTTTTTCCATCCATTGCAAAAGCATTGGTCCCCACCAATTGAAACAAATATTGAATTCTATATTCCAAAAGGCGGGGACCCATTAAAATATCACATACGGATATCAGTCTTCCTTAGTCGCCGTCACGACCTGGAACCTCCTGGTCAGGAACATCTGGACAAGGAAGATGGCGGACAGGATGACACCGACCCTGAAAGGTGCACACCCCGATTCAGGGAAAAGCACCGACCCCAGGGGAAGGACAATCAGCGGGGATACGAACTGTCCGAGGTAGAGGGCCGCCGACAGAAATGGCATGACGGTCGTGGCCGCGCTCTTCCCAGCCTTCATCGACGCTATGGTATTGAGGTAAGGAACCCCGACCCCGTTCGCCAAACCAACAAGCATGGACCCTGCGATAAGACCCCATGAAGCCACGGCTTCCCAGGACATGAGAAGGTAACCGCCCAGGAACAGGACAGGTGCGACATATTTCATCTGATGGGGACAACGCTCCATCATCTTCCCGAAGACCAGCCCAACAAGGAATGCGACCACGTCCAGGAGGACCATGACCACGGTTATGGCGTTGCCGCCCATTTCAGTCAGGTTCCTTGCAACGAGGGCGAAATTCGTCGGATAGACGAAGAATGTGAGCATGAGGATGAACATCCCCGTGACGGAAGGATGGAACCTCCTGAGGATGGCAAGAGGACTTGCGGAGAGTTTTCCTCCGTCACCGCCTTCCCTGCCGAGCCTCTCATTGGGAAGGATCAGCAGAACGGCCACGAGGGCGACCAGGCCCAGCAGATACACAAGGAAAGCCAAGTTCCAGTGGATATTGGCAAGCAGTCCGGCAAGGAGGGTTGCGACGACACCCCCGAGCTGGTTCATGGCAGCGGAAAGTCCCATCAGGGAAGGCTGCTTCTCAGGAGGGAAATAGAACGAAAGAAGTCCTGTGGAAAGGGGCATGATAAGGCCTACGCTCACCCCGAGAAGGGCCCTCAGGACAAGAAGGGTCCAGATGTCCTTGCAGAAAAATGCCCCGGCGCCGAAGGCCACATACATGACAAGCCCCACTATGGCTATTGTCTTGCTACCCATTTTTTTGCTGACAAATGGGAAAAGCAGGTTCGTCAGGATTATGAAAAGAGCGGGAATGCTTACTATCAGCTGGATGAGCATGTCGCTGCAGGAGGAGAAATAGTCTTTTATGACTCCCAGGGCGGGGGCTATGGCAGCACCGGCCATAACGGTCAGAAGGGAGATGGAAAGGATTGTGAATGTGAGTTTTTTAGCCACTGTGGGGGCTGACCCCTCCTTCCTCTTGGAGGAGGCGGTGGTGGATGAAATGTTATTCATGATAAGCGCTCTATAATACTTTTTGGAAGACTTCAGTCGCTTACCACTACTTGACCGCATCGTCCACTCGACGATTGGGGAATATTCAGACGCTTACGAATTCCGGGGCGCAAAAATACGGAATTTTTCCTTCCCCTGTGACCGGACCCCTAAAGGATTTTCCCGGGCAAAAGCCACAACAAATGGTAAGCGTCCTTCCCCCTAAAGGAAAGAAAGGGCCGTGAAGGTAGGTAGCGGGAATTGTCGTTTTTAGTATCTTTGCGTCCGCTATCCAAAAACAGGCGAACCCTCAGCACACACACTCTCTCACACGCACCATGAAAAAGAATCTAGACACGATCTGCATCCAAGGCGGATGGACCCCCACCAACGGTGAGGCCAGGGTCCTTCCCATCTATCAGAGCACAACTTTCAAGTATGACACCTCCGAGCACATGGCCGAGCTTTTCGACCTGAAGGCCGAAGGATATTTCTACACCCGCCTTGCCAATCCGACCACGGATGCGGTGGCAGCCAAGATCAACGCCCTCGAGGGCGGGGTCGGTTGCGTGCTCACTTCCTCGGGACAGGCCGCAAATCTTTTCGCGGTAATGAACATCTGCGAAAAAGGGACACATGTCCTCGCATCGAAACAGATATACGGAGGCACATTCAACCTGCTGGGCACCACACTCCCGAAGTGGGGCGTGGAGTGCACTTTCTTTGACCCCGATGCCCCCTCGGAGGAGGTCGAGAAGCTGATCCGGCCCAACACCCGCTGCATCTTCGGGGAGACCATCTCCAATCCCGGAGGCAATGTCTTCGACATAGAGCGCTTCGCCCGTCTTGCCCATGCCCATGGCCTTCCCCTCATAGTGGACAACACTTTCGCCACCCCCATCAACTGCCGTCCCATCGAATGGG
Source organism: uncultured Bacteroidales bacterium (assembly GCA_905235445.1). Lineage (GTDB taxonomy): Bacteria > Bacteroidota > Bacteroidia > Bacteroidales > UBA932 > Cryptobacteroides. Next base: position 49,554 of record CAJOLJ010000034.1, on the reverse strand, counting down.
GCTGCGACATCGTGACCCATTCCACGACCAAGTATATGGACGGTCATGCCACTCAGGTGGGCGGGGCCATCATTGACAGCGGAAACTTCGACTGGGAGGCCCATGGGGACCTCTTCCCCGGTCTTACCACTCCCGATGAAAGCTACCATGGCCTGACTTACACCAAGAACTTCGGAAAGAAAGCATACATCACCAAGATAGTGAGCCAGCTGATGAGGGACCTCGGAAGCTCGCCTTCCCCGATGAACAGCTTCCTGCTGAACATGGGACTGGAGACCCTGCACCTGAGGATGGAGAGGCACTGCAGCAATGCCACCAAGGTGGCCACCTTCCTCCAGGAGGACCCCAGGGTGGCTTGGGTCAGCTATCCATCCCTTCCCACCAGCAAGTACTATCCCCTCGCCAGGAAATATCTTCCGAACGGTTCATGCGGCGTCGTGGCATTCGGTCTGAAAGGGACCCGTGAAGATGCCATCAAGTTCATGGACAACCTTGAGTTCATAGCCATCGCCACACATGTGGCTGATGCCAGGACCTGCATCCTCCATCCCGCTTCCCACACGCACCGTCAGATGAGCGACGAGCAGCTCCTCGAGGCAGGGGTCGCACCTGACCTCATCCGCCTTTCGGTAGGAATCGAGAACCCCGAGGATATCATAAACGATATCAAGCAGGCTCTTTCCAAGGTGGTCAAGTAGCGCTTGGGCAAGGATACCAGGGTGGACTGCGTCAGGTGCTATGAGAGTTCCTCCGGTTGCACCTTCTATTATTACTTAAGTTTCCAAAGTGCCGATAAGGCATTGGGTGTTCCGAACCATCCAGGAAGCTCTTTAGCCTAAGTCCCGTTCGGACACGGGGGCTACGTTGGAGGAGAAAGATACAATAGGCACCAAGGGACGTTCTCCCTAATCCCTTGCTCTGCACACTGCCGTTAAAGGAGCGAAAGGGATCGGTGCGGCTGCCAGTAAAACCTCCCCTCGAACACTTCGAAGGGAGCACTACTGGCAGAAATGCCAGACTTATGGCCCTATGGCCTTCAAAAAACAATCAGATTGTACAATCGAACGAAACAATTGACCCAAGACCAAGATGAAAAGTCCATCAGTTTTCGTTATCGGCAAGGACGGAAGGCCTCTCATGCCCACGAAGAGGTTCAGGAAGGTGAGGCTCATGCCGGCCTCAGGCCTGGCCAGGGTGGTAAGAAGCGAGCCGTTTACGGTCCAACTCCTTTACGAGACCACCCACTACTGCCAGGACGTTTGTCTGGACGTCGATGCCGGAAGCAAGGTCATCGGGATGAGCGCCAAGACGAAGGGCGAAGTCCTGTATGAGGAGGAGATGACCTTGGTAAGCGACACCCCGGACAAGCTCTCCAAGAGGGCGGAGCTTCGGAGAAGAAGGCGGGCAGGCCTTCGGTACCGCCCTCCTCGGTTCGACAACCGCGTCTCGTCGAAGAAGAAAGGCTGGCTTCCCCCCTCCATCCGCCAGAAGGTGCAGTGCCTGGGCGCGGTCAGGAGGGTATGCTCCTTCCTGCCGGTAAAGAGCATAACCATCGAGGTCGCCCGGTTCGACACGCAGTGGATGGCGAATCCCGGGCTGACGGGCACGGACTACCAGCACGGGCCCCAATTCGGCTTCTGGAACACCCGGGAGTACGTCCTTTGCCGGGATGGGCACGAGGGAGAGCACTGCCACGGCAAAACCCGCGACAGGAGACTGAACGTGCACCACATCGAGTCAAGGAAGACCGGGGGCGACAGCCCCGACAACCTGGTGACCCTCTGTGAAACGTGCCACGGCAGATACCACAGAAAGGAGATCTCCCTGAACCTGAAGAGGAGCTTCCACCCTCTTCGGGACGCCGCATCCATGAATGCGATGAGATGGGATGTATACAGGGGCCTGAGGGAGCAGTGGGGCGACATGGTCAGGATAACCTATGGGTACTATACCAAGTCCATGAGAATAGGGGCTTCGCTCCCCAAGTCGCACCACACGGACGCCCGCTGCATGGACGGCAATCCCTTGGCTGCGACCAGTGGCATCGTGTACCTGACAAGGAAGGTCCCCTGCCATACCTGGTCCATCCACGTCATGAAGCCAGGCAAAGGAGGGAGTCGCCGCAGCACCATCGCACCGCACAAGATAGGAGGGAGCAGATTCCAGAGACTGGACGCAGTACAGTGGAACGGAATTGAGGCCTTCATAAGCGGAAGCACAGGCGGGCGCCCCGTCCTCAGGGACATATATGGGAATAGGGTGACCGAAAAGGCTTCCGTGAACATAAAAACCATCACCTTCCGCCGCCCCACAGAGGCAGGGAATTCTTATAGCAAAGGTCAAAGATGACGAAAACTGCATTCAGGAAGGGAAATAGCACAAGCATTTTGCAAAAAAAACGCACATTGGAAACTTAAGTATTATTACAAGAACATTATCCTGCATGTATCCACTCCGGAAGCCACCCTTGAGTGCATATCGCTGAACATACCTGGGTGGGGAAGGCAGGAATAGGGATTACGGAGACAAAGATGGGACGATGTCCTTCCCATCGCAAGCAATAGCGTTGTGGGTCAGTCCATTTTTCGGACCGGCCCACAACTGTTCTTCCAAAGGCGGGAACTGGTATGCAGGGATTGGATATCGGACTCTGCGCAGGACCTAGACCTCGGTAAAAAGCTCCCCGACAGGTTTACGGTCGGAGTGCATAGGTGAAGGGGAACAGTTCTCCTGTGGATAGCCCACGCATATCATGGCTATCATTTCATAGCCTTCGGCCCCGGGAAGAAGTTTGGACAAGGCTACAGGATCGAATGAGCCCACCCAAAGGGAACCCAGGCCGAGGTCGGTCGCGCTCAGCATTATGTGGGTTGCCACGATTCCTCCGTCAATGTCCGCACCGTTCTTGGCGTCATATCTTCTCGTCCATGCCTTGGCGGGATCCACCCCAACCGCGAATATCAGAGGGGCACCGTAGTTCGACCGGGTAGTTGACTTTACCTTTTCAAGCAGTTCCTGGCTCTTTATCACCCATACATGGTATGGCTGACGGTTAGCTGCCGTAGGACAGAGCCTTGCGGTCTCGACTATGGTAGCGATGAGTTCTTCGGGAACTTCCTTAGGCGAGAAGTTCCTGCAGGAGAATCTTCCCCTGGACATTTCCTGGAAATCTTTCATATGCAGTGTCTTTTGAGATTGTCGGTTCTTTCTTACCGCCGAGGTGCCCCGGCGGAAACCACCCATACGCAAAAATAAGCGGTTTTAGCGAAAGTTCGCAGAAATAACGCTCTTCGTCAGTTTTGGGCCGGTAGCGACCCGGGGAAGGGATTGCCTGGGGTCCCGCATAGAAGAATGACCTATTCTCCACGCCCAATATTTCCCCATAAGAACTATCTTTGCACAGTCATAAACGCATAGTTTCCCGCATCCAGATGGCAAAGTCAAAAACACCTCCTTCCGTTATCCCTTTTTCAGTCATTGTACTTTTCCTGCTTACCGCACCTCTTTCCCTCTTTGCGGAGAGCTGGATAAGGATAAGTCAGATAGGATACCTCCCGTCCTCATCCAAGGTGGCGGTGCTCCTCTCTGAAGAAGAGAACGCGACTCTTACGGAGTTCAGAGTAATCGACACATTCACCGGTAAGGTAGCCTACGCTTCCCGTCCCGGTGACATCACTTCGACCGGCATTCTCGGAGACGGCATCGGATCGACTTTCCGCCTCAACTTCTCTTCCCTCACTGCAAGCGGTTCCTACCGGATCGAGGCAGGAGGGACCCGTTCCGAAGTGTTCCCGATAAACGGGAAAGTCTTTGACGGAAGGGCTGACTTCCTTCTTAATTACATGAGACAGCAGCGCTGCGGTTACAATCCATTCATCCGTGATTCCTGCCACACGAGGGACGGAATCATCCGTTACCATCCCACCAAGAGCGGGACGCATCTCGATGTGAGGGGCGGATGGCACGATGCCTCCGACTGCCTGCAGTATACGACCACCTCGGCCAATGCCATCTATCAGATGATGCTCTCCTTCGAAACAAACCCAGGAGCTTTCGGTGACGCCTATGCAGCCAATGGCCTTCCCGGCGGAAACGGCATCCCCGATATCGTGGATGAGATTATCTGGGGCCTAGAGTGGCTGGACAAAATGAACCCGGAGAAAGGAGAGTACTACAACCAGATAGCGGATGACAGGGACCATGTCGGGATGAGGCTCCCCTCCAAGGACCAGGCTGACTACGGTTTCGGGAAAGGAATGGACAGGCCGGTGTATTTCTGCACGGGAGAGCCTCAGCAGCGGGGCAAGTTCATGAACGAAACGACAGGCATAGCCAGTACCGCTGGGAAGTTCGCCTCCTGCTTCGCTCTCGGGGAAAAGATCATAGCACCTTACTCCCCTGAACTTGCCAAGAAAATCGGTGAGAAAGCAATGGACGCCTACCTTGCGGGAAAGGCTTCCCCGGGTGCCTGCCAGACGGCCTCGGTCGTATCCCCCTACATCTATGCCGAGGACAACTGGACGGATGACATGGAACTTGCGGCCATGGAACTATATCGCAGGAACCCTGAACGCTCACTTAGGGACGATGCTGTCCGATTCGGCAGGATGGAACCCGTCACTCCGTGGATGGGCGCGGATTCAGCGAGCCACTACCAGTGGTATCCTTTCATGAACATGGGACATGTGAGACTTGCCCAGACCGGGGGGAAAGTATCGCAGGAGTTCATCCGCAACCTCCGAAGCGGCATACTCCGCACCTATGAAAAGGCAGTGGGCACTCCCTTCATGTACGGCATCCCGTCGATTTGGTGCTCGAACAATCTCGTGACTGCGATGCTCTCGCAGTGCATCCTGTACCGCCAGCTCACCGGCGACACTTCATTCATCGAGATGGAAGGTTCGCTCAGGGACTGGCTTCTGGGATGCAACCCATGGGGAGTGTGCATGGTAGTGGAACTCACCAAAGGGAACCCCTATCCCACCCAGCCCCATTCTTTCATCATTAACCTCAAACTTGGCAACACCACCGGGGGGCTTGTGGACGGACCGGTATATGACAGCATCTTCTCCTCGCTCCTGGGCATCAGCACCGAGGGAGGGATCAACTATGAGAAGTTCCAGCCCTACGAAATGGTATACCACGATTCCACACATGACTACTCCACGAATGAACCGACGATGGACGGGACCGCAAGCCTCATTTTCCCATTCTCCTGCTACGAGGCTGAGGGCCATGGCGGAAGCCTTTCCCCGGACATGAACGTTCGCTTCCAGGGCGGGATCACCCGCACTGACCCTTCCAAGAAACGCATAAGCCTGGTCTTCACCGCCGCCGACAGGAATGACGGTGCCAAGAGCATCCTTTCCACACTGGAAAAGGAAGGGATCAAGGGAAGTTTCTTCTTCACGGGAGAGTTCTTTGAGAAGTTCCCGGACACGGTGCGGGACATCCAGAAAGGGGGCCACTACGTCGGGAGCCACAGCTACGCTCACCTCCTGTACTGCCCCTGGGAAAAGCGGGACTCGCTTCTTGTCACAAGGGAAGAGTTCACCCAGGACATGGTGAAAAGTTATTCCCTGCTGTCCGAGTTCGGGATAACCCCTGGCAGCGCACCTTATTTCATGCCGCCTTACGAGTACTACAACTCAGCCATATCTGAATGGGCAAGGAGCCTTGGCCTGCAAGTCGTGAACTACACAAACGGCACATACACCAACGGGGACTATACGACACCCGACATGAAAAACTACTATTCCAGCAAATTCATCATGGGCAAAGTGCTGGAATACGAGAAGACAAAGCCAGGGGGCCTTGGCGGACACATAATGCTTATCCATCTCGGGACCGAACCGTCCAGGACCGACAAGTTCTATGACAAGTTGCCCCGGCTCATAAGGACGCTCCGCCGCCAAGGGTACACTTTCGTAAGCCTTGGCGAGGCTATCGGGGACTGAATTCGAGGCTAAGGAATCATTTACGGCAGAAAGGACGAAGCAGTGACTCTCTCACCTCCGCCCTTTCTTTTTTTCCCTTTCCCCTATCTTCTTCTCCTTACTTTCTACTCATCATCTGGATAATCCCCATCGGGATAGTTTTCGTAAATCCTCAGGAGCTTCGCATAGCGCTTCTGAAGGAGCACTTCCTCCCCTTCGAAGTCCACCCTGACCCTTTCTCCCAGGTCCTCCAGGACTACTGCGGGACCGAACATCGGATGGTACACCGGCGTTCCCACTTCGTATACCTCCTTCTCCTCGGGGGAAGGAGGAAGGGTCAAGGGGATTGGGTAATTCCCCTCGATGTAGGACTTTATCAGGTAGGCATGCGAAAGGGGACTGGAAAGGTCCTCGATATCGCAGTTGGTCTCGTGATCCAGAAGTATTACGGTCTTGTTTTCCGAGAGGTCGCGCAGTTTTGACAAAAGGCCGGTAAGCCTGTGTTCCATCACCCACAGATAGGCGGAAGCGAAGATGAGTTTCCGTGCGGACAGGTAGTCCAGTATCTCAGCGCCCCTGACACCTTTTCTGTAGCCGGTAACGGGACCATAGCGGCGGGTTGTCCGCCTGAGGCTCTTCCTGTCAGAGATGTTGAACTTTCCGGTATCGATGCCATGATGAGCGAAAATCTTGAGTCCCTGCCAGATTCCTTCGACGGTTTGGGACATCCAACCGAAAGAAAACGGGACCGGGATTCCGCCATGGGGATAAAAAGGACTGAAGCGGACGAACTCATCCGGGGCCTGTTCGGTGACATCGATTATGACTGCGTCGGGATACTGCTTCTGGAGATTGGTCAGGTTCTTGGTCCAAGATTCTACAATGATCATTTCCTATGTAGTTGATTGCACAACAAAAGTAGACAAAAACCGCCTTTTAAAAAAGTTCTTGCATAAAATCCCGCCCTTTTCATAGACCGGACCTTCTGCAGGGGCCCCCACCCACACTGGGAGACCGCCCGAAGATGACATCCTTTTCCCCGGCATCATCACACCGGAAGACCCCGCTTTGGAAATATATTCGTAGATTTGCACAGCGAAAGCTCCAAACCTGCAATAGACGATGACAAAAACCTTAGACCGAGGCCGCATCCTGATCCTTGAGACAGGAAGCCTCACTACCCGTATCGGGTATTTACGCGACAACCGGAAGGTCTTCATCAGGACCCTCAACCACTCTGCATACAAGATAGCTTCTTTCCCCAAGATAATGGACCAGGAGGCATGGCGCCGGGACGAAGTCCTCTCCGTTCTCTCGGAGGAGGGAATCTCTCTTACCGACATTGACATCATCATGGCCCGAGGCGGTCTTTTCGCCCCTGTGCGTACAGGGGTGTACCGCGTGAACAGGGACATGAGGGATGTTCTCCTGACCTGCCGTGACGGGGTTCATGCAGTCAACCTGGGACCTGTCATAGCGGACGACCTGGCAGACATGATAAATGAGATGAGGGACTCCCAGAAAGGGGAGCCTTCCCCTTTCGGCACATGCCGGGCATACATCGCAGATGCCCCCATGTCAGATGAAATGGCACCCGAGTGCCGTCTTGGCGGCATACCTGAATTCCCCCGCAGGGCATTCTTCCATGCCCTCAATTCCAGGGCTGCCGTCAGGCTGTACCTCGATGAGGAAGAAAGAAGCGAGGAGGGACTCCATGCCATAGTCGCCCACCTGGGAGGCGGCATCACTGTCACTGTCCACCGTAACGGTGAGGTAATCGACACCAACAACGGCCTCGGCGGTGACGGGCCCTTCACTCCCGAAAGGGCCGGCACCTGTCCTGCTTTCCCTCTTGTGGAAATGTGCTTCAGCGGAAAATTCACCGAGGGCGAAATCAAGAGGAAACTGGTCGGGGAAGGAGGGGCCGTCGCCTACTTCGGGACTTCCGACATGGGAGAAATAATCCGCAGGGCCAATGACGGCGCCAAAGACGAGGCCCTTTTCCTGGATGCATTCTGCCTCGGGATATCCAAGCACATCTGTGCCGGGGCGGCCACCTTGAAAGGGAAAGTGGATGTCATTATACTGACCGGTGACCTTGCCGCCTATGACGAGATCACTTCCAGGATAGAGGAAAGAGTGGGATTCCTGGCCCCCGTGAAGGAATATCCCGGGGAACACTACTTCGAGAGCCTCTCACGCTACGGCTACTTGATCCTGGCGAAAGAGGTCCCCATCCATCGCTACGACAAGAACGCCATAGTGGCGGACTGAGCGCTTGTTGACCAAGACTACCTCACATTCCGGAGCAAAAACACCTCATATTTGGCAGCAAGAATCACTCTTGCTGCCAAATAATCCTGCCTTCCCTCAGTACCGCACAGGCACATCCGGAAGGCAGGACCAAACTAAACACACGTATTATTTCAAACAGATTGCTTTCTTTTCTCTCCTGACCTATTTATCCAGACTTACCGTCCCGTCCTTATAGAAGCGGACTATCGCTCTTTGAAGGAGGTTCTCGTACCGTGCCTGGACCAGGTCGGAGCGGGCTTTCATAAGGGAGTTGCGGGCCTCGTTGAACTCAGTCACCCCCGCCATTCCGTTCTCATACTTTGCCTGGGTGAGGTCGAAGGCTTCCTGGGTAGCTGTCAGCACTGCCTCGCTGGACAGGAGTTTTTCCTGTGAAGTGATAGCGGATGAACAGGCCTGCTGGATTTCCTTGTAAAGGGACTTGCGGGTATTCTCCAGGGTGAGAGCCTGGGCATCGTAGCGAAGACGGGCTGTCTTAACCTGGTTTCTTGTGGAGAACCTGTCAAAAATCGGAATCCCCAGGCTCAGTCCCAGGAACTGGCTGAAGTTGCTTTTCATCTGGGAGGAGAACGATGCCGACGGATAGGAGGAGTTTGTGTAGTAGTTGGTCCCTATCCCTCCGCTAAGGGATATCGAAGGATAGTAGGAAGCCTTCGCTATCGCAATGCTTGTCTCGGCCGCACTGAGTCTCTTTTCTTCCGATATGACAGATGGACGGGACTGGACGGCCGCGGCGTAGATGTCCTCCGGACTTTCCACTAGTCCCCCTTCAAGTACCGATGCATCCGGTTCCACCACTTCGAACCCTTCCGGGGAAGGAAGTTCCAGAAGCTGCGTAAGGTCCAGGATGGCCATCCTGAGGTTACCTTTTGCCTGGGTCAGCTGCAGGCGGGACTGCGAGAGGGAAGCTTTCTGGCGGGACAACTCCGAAGGGCTCTGTTTCCCGCGGGATACCATCTCGGTAAGCCTTTCAACCTGGAGGGAGTCTATTTCTATCTGACCCTGGGCCACCTTCACTATCTCCATATCGTAAAGAATCTGCACATAGGCCTTCGCAATCGTGACCCCGAGGTTCTCCTTCGCTTTTTGGAGGTCGGCAGTCGAGGCATCGAGATTGAGGGAGGCAAGTTCAAGGTTGTTCTTCCTCGAGAACCCCTGGAATATAGGCACTTCCGCACCAAGGTTCAGTCCTGTGGAGGTGGTATTGGAGTTGTCGTATGTATTGTCTGAAGTAAGGCCCCTGCCGAAGGAGAAGTTCTGGGAGGCGGAGGCACTCACAGAGGGAAGGAAGGCAGAGCGGGCTGAACTGAGCTGCACTTCCTGCATCTGGAGATTGATTTCCTCGCTCTTGATGCTGATGTTATGCTCGAGGGCGTAATCTATGCACTCCTGCAGGCTCCACACTTTCCCCTGCTGCCCCTGGCCGTATGCGACACCGCCCTGGACAAAGAGAAGAAGGAGTAGTGATGTCAGGAACCCTCCCGCCATTATTGTCGTTCTATTTTTCATTGCTCTACTCTTTGTGTGCCTCTACTTATTCTCATCGGTGGAGGAGGCTATTATCTTGTTACCCCTCACTTTCTCTCCCTCGGACAGTCCTGAGCGGACTTCCATGTTCACCCCGTCACTTATGCCGGTTGTGATGGGAGTCTTTTCGTATGCCTCCGGTCCTGTGACTTTGTACACAAAGGAGGAGTCACCGTCGAACACCAAGGCGCTTTCCGGGACGCGGACCACTCCCTCCACCTTCTGGAGGACTATGGTTGCGTTGGCACTGTACCCCGAGCGGATCTTCACCGTGGAAGGAACGTTCACCGCCGCCTTGATCTCGAACTGGTTCGCACCGTTGTTAACCGTCGCCTTCGGGGAAATGTATTCCAGGGATGCATCCAGGCTCAGGTCCTGGAGGGCGCCTATCTTTATCGTGACCGGAGTTCCTTCCAGCAGCCTTCCGACCTCGGTCTCGTCCACGTTCCCATCGAATATGAGGTCGTTCATGTCAGCCACTGTGGCGATGGTGGTTCCGTCATTGAAGGTGTTCGACAGAATCACGGAGTTCCCGACCTTGACAGGGACATCGAGTATGAGTCCTGAAATGGTGGAACGGATAAGGGTCGAAGAAGACGATGCACTTCTTGCGGACACCCCGTCACGGATGACTTCCAGTGACTCCTGCGCAGCTGCCCTCTCCTCCTTGGCCTGGGACAGCGCCTGGCGGACCTGCTCGTATTCCTCGGCGGATACCAGTTGACGGTCATAGAGGCTTTTCTCCCTGTCATAGTTGCGCTGGGCCTGCTCGAGGTTGAGATCCGCTAGGCGAAGCCTGCTCTGGGCACTGCTCAGGGTGCTCATTTCCGGGATGACCTTCACTTTTGCGATGACCTCCCCTTCCTTCACGCTCTGTCCCGCCTCCTTGTACAGTTCGGAGATGATCCCGCTTATCTGGGGCTTTATGTTCACTTCGTTCCGGGGAACGATGGTCCCGTTGACAACCGCGGTCCTCGCTATGTCCCCGACGGTTACTTCCAGTTGTTCATATACGACTTTCTCCGGACGTGATTTCCTGTACAGGTACACGAATATGCCAATGAGGATGGCACCCAGGACGGTTAGAAGAATTATGTTTCTGATCTTTTTCATAATGAGATATGTACTGTAAGGGAGTGGCTCTTTCTCCCGGCTTGTATTGTTATATGTTTTTTATTCGTCACGCATTGCATCCACCGGCCTTATGGCCATTGCCCGGAGCGAGGGCGGAAGTCCGGCGAGAAGTCCAAGGAAGGTAAGGATCAGAAGCGCCACTGTCGCCATCGTGAAACTCACCTGGAAAGATACCGGGGGGATGTCCGCACCCTTCACCAGGATGTCAGCGGCGCTAAGTATCATGACGGAGAGTATTATTCCCCCGACCCCGGCGATGATTGTAAGTATGACGCTCTCGCTCATTATCTGGGAGAGGATCATCTGGGGTGTGGCGCCTATTGCCCTTCGGATACCGATTTCCGTGGTCCTTTCCTTCACTGTCACCATCATGATGTTGGATACGCCGATGGCTGCGGCCAGGAGGGTTCCGAACCCGACGAGCCAGATGAGGATGTTGATTCCTTTGAAAAGGTTGTCTATTATCCCGAACATCTCCTCGAGATTGATTTCCATGATGGCCTTCCTGTCGGTGGGGTCAAGCAGATGCTCCCTGGCTATCAGGGTGCGGCACTGCGCAAGGATGGGCTTGATCTTGCAGTTCGGCTTTGCGACAATGCTGATGAGGTCCACATTGTTCCCCTTGTTGTAGAGTTTCTGGACAACGGATGCAGGTATGGTGACCGAGCGGTCGGCGCTTCCGTTTATGGAGATGTTTCCGCTGCTCATGTCCACTCCCACCACCTTGTAGTATGTGTCCCCGAACTTTATATACTCCCCGCAGGGGTCTCCCCCGCCGGGGAAGAGGTCGCGGTAAACCCTCTTTCCTATGACGCAGACCTTCCTTTCCTGGTCCACGTCCACTTTGTTTATGTACCTGCCGTACTTGAGGGAAGGTTCCTCAATCTTGGTATATTCCGGGAAGACGCCCTTCGCCTGGCAGGAGGACGTGTTCTCCCCGTACAGGGCGCTCTGGCCCCATACCGTAAGGACTCCCGTCACGGCCTCGACCTCCGGGACGGAGGCACGGATATGGTCGATGTCAGCTGTAGTCATTTGCCAGTACCTATCCGCGGAAAGCCCCTTGTACGGCTTGGAGGTACGGTCCGCCACAAATATTCCTGAATTCGTGGCGAACCCCTGGAGCTCAGCCATCAGTATCGCCCTGAGTCCGTCCCCGGCTCCCATCAGTGTCAGCAGCATGAATATCCCCCAGAACACCCCGAACCCGGTGAGCAGGGAGCGGCTGCGGTTCCTCTCGATGCTGGACCAGATTTCGCCGAGGACATCCCTGTCGAAGGGGATGAGCCGGAAGCGGGGTCCGCGCTGTTCGGAGTCTGTATTTGAGTTTCTTTTCATCTCTTGCAGTTCTTTACTTTTCCTGGCGCAGGGCCTCGATGGGTTTTACGTGGGATGCTTTCCATGCCGGGATGAGTCCCGCTATGGTCCCTGCGACAATGAGAAGGACCGTAGCACCTATGGCAACGTCCATCCCCACCGTGGGGTTCACGAACAGTTTCATGGAGACTATGCCCGCATCCATGCTCTTGCCTCCCATCTCCAGGTCCATTATATGGTTGGCCAGGAGGCCTCCCACCATGCCGATGTAGCCGAAGAAAGCCGTGATGATCACGCTTTCGGTTATTATGAGTGTGAGGATGTATCCGGGGGTGGCGCCGATAGCCTTGCGGATGCCGAACTCGTGGGTCCTTTCCTTCACGGAGATGAGCATGATGTTGGACACACCCACGATACCGCTAAGCAGCGTGAATATACCCAGGATCCACAGTGCTATGTTTATGATGCGGATGGCCTTGGCTATCTGCTGGGACGAGGACAGGCGGTTCCACAGATACATGGTTGACCGGTCGGTAGGGTCGGCCATGTGCCTGGAATTCACGCCGCGGCGCAGAGCCTCCTCGAACGCCTCGCCCTGCTCCTCGGTCTCGATTCCGTGGAAAGAGAAATATATCTGGGGAATGTGCTTCCCCATATTGTATATGGTACTTATGGTGGTATAGGGGGCGTACAGATCGGGCGATCCCCCGCCTCTGCTCTCGTCGGACTTGTACACACCGACCACTTGATACGAGAACGGACCTATCTTCACCCACCGGCCGACAATTGAGCTCATCTTGGCATCCATCCCGAGGAGCTGCTGCACCTCCGAGGATCCGATCACCACCACCTTTCTCCTTTCGTTGCAGTCGGGAGTGTTTATGAACCTTCCCGAGAGGATCTGCACGTTCTGGATGTCCTTGAATACCGGTGTCAGTCCCAGGATCGTGCCGGTGAAGAACTTGTCCCCGAGGGTGAGCTGGGCAGTCTGGTAAATTGCCGGGCAGACCTCGTCAACATAGTTTGTGAAGAAGTCACCTTCCTCCAGGGCATCGACGTCCCTTGTGTCAAAATCAATCCTCCTCCCCTTTTCGAACCCTTCCCAAGCCTTGGAAGTCCTTCCTTGATAGGCTACCATGGAGTGTTCCATGGAGTCCGCCTCGGAGGCGAGAAGGGCGTTCAGCACACCGTTTCCGGTCCCAAGCAGCACTATGAGCATGAAGATGCCCCATGCCACGGCGAACCCGGTGAGGGAAGTTCGCAGCACGTTCTGCTTAATGGAGGAGAGAGTCTCCTGTAGAATGTCTCGCATTGCTGGGGTGGATTACTTCATTATGCCTGAAGGGGAGAATGGCAGGGAGTCGTGGGAGCGGTTTAGCTCTATGGAACCGATGATTCCGTCCTTGATGTGGATTATCTTGTCCGTGGCGTTGGCGACTCCGCTTTCGTGGGTCACCACTATTATTGTCATCTTCTGTTCCCGGTTCAGTTCCGCCAGCAGGTCCATGATCTCCACCGAGGTCTTGGAGTCAAGTGCCCCCGTGGGTTCGTCGGCGAGGATGATGCGGGGGTTTGTGACAAGGGCTCGGGCTATGGCCACCCTCTGCTTCTGTCCCCCGGACATCTCGTTGGGGAAATGAGTCGCCCAGTCCCTCAGTCCGAGACGGTCCAGGTATTCCATCGCCATGTCATGGCGCTTGCGACGGGCGATGCCTTGATAGAAAAGCGGAAGTTCCACGTTCTCCACCGCCGTCTTGAACGGAATCAGATTGTATGACTGGAAGATGAACCCGATCATTTTGTTGCGGTAGTGGGCACCCTGCTTTTCGGTAAGGTTCCAGATGAGTTTCCCGTCTATGTAGTACTGCCCGCTGTCGTACGAGTCAAGGATTCCGAGGATATTCAGGAGTGTGGACTTCCCGCTTCCGGACGCCCCCATAATGGATACGAACTCTCCCTCGTCTATCGAGAGGTTCACTCCCTTGAGGACGTGAAGGGGTTGGGCTCCCCCGTAGGTCTTGTTTATGTCATGAAGTTCAATGAGCATAGTATATATGGACGCTGTTAACTGTTCCGTTTATGTTTCCTTTTGCAGTGCAAATATAGGAATTTTTTAATTATTTAATGAAATTCGATAAATTTTTAATGAAAATCAAATTTAGCCCCAAACAATCTTAGTGCATTAGATTATTAGTACACTGCAAAGGTAATAAGATATTTCTTTCCTACAAACAAAAGCTGTATTTTTTTGAGGTTAGCCTTTGGGGGCGACATTTTCCCCGGCACCGCAGATTGCGAATGCGATGAAAACTAATAAAAACAAGCTTTTTATAAAAAGAGTGTTTTTAATAAAAATCCTTTTTTGGAAACAAAACGCCCTTCTTTGCCTTCCCTTCCAAGGAGATGGCGAAGGTGTAAAGGCCACATGGACGATTTGAGGTGAGCAGAAAGGCTGCCGCATCACGACGAGGTCCTCCACCCCGCACAGAAACTTAAGGACAAGATTTTGTCTGCCCCAAAGTCAGGGATTTACACACTCGGAGGACTCCGTTTTATGAATCCGGAAGCACCCGGGGTGATTCCCATGCATCTTGAGGGTGTGGCGGACTATTCAGTCTTCGCCACAGACCTCTTCCCGGAGTACTTTCTGGGGAATCCCAACAGGATGGAAAGAAGCGCAACCCCTCCCAGGACGAAGGGATAGTAGAGGTACCGGATGATTGATGCCGAGCTGATGCCGACAAGACTTCCAGCCATCAGAAGCTGCGCCCCGTAGGGGATGAGTCCCTGTACGACGCAGGAGAACGTGTCCAGCAGGCTTGCGCTCTTGCGGGGGTCAATGCCGTAGCGGGTGGCTATGTCCCTGGCGATATCCCCGGTAGTTATGATGGCTATGGTATTATTGGCCGTACAGAGGTTCGACAGCCCGACCAGGGCCGCAATGCTCAGTTCGGCTCCCTTCTTACGCTTAATTCCCTTGGTCAGCACCCTAATCAGGAAATCCAGTCCCCCGTTATGGCGGATAATCTCAAGCACTCCTCCCGCCATCATCGTGACGATGATAAGTTCCCCCATCGAGCCTATTCCCTTGCCGACGGCTTCCAGGAATCCAGTCCAGCCGAAGTCCCCGTAGATGAACCCGATGACAGCATTCAGCCCTATCCCGATCGAGAGGACCGCCATAACATTCACGGAGCACAGAGCCAGGACTATTACCAGGATGTAGGGGAAGAGTTTCACGACATTTATGTCCCCTATCTGGGGGACTGCACTAATGTCCAGGCCCATTATCACGTAGATAACGGCCACGATCAGTGCCGCCGGACCAGCTATCATTATGTTCACCTTGAACTTGTCGCTCATCGAGCAGCCCTGGCTACGGGTGGCGGCGATGGTGGTATCCGATATGAAAGAGAGGTTGTCCCCGAAGAAGGCACCCCCGACTATGACGGCGCTTATCATGGGAAGGGACAGTGCGGTCTGCGTCGCTATTCCCCCGGCAATGGGCATCAGTGCAACTATGGTCCCGACACTGGTCCCTATGGACATCGAGATGAAACAAGCGGCAAGGAAAAGGCCCGCCAGGATGAGCTTTCCGGGAAGGATGACAAGAGTGGCATTGACGGTAGCCTCCACCGAGCCGATTGCACCGGCGGTGGATGCGAAAGCCCCCGCCAGCACGAATATCCATATCATCTGGAGCACGGTAGGGTTCCCGGCTCCCCGGGAGAAGATCTCGACGGAGGTACGAAGCGGCTCCTTTGTGATGATCACCGCCCAGATGGCTGCGACAAGGAAGGGAGCTGCAATGGGAATCTTATAGAAATCCCCCGCTATGATGGAGGATACGAGATATACTGCAAGGAAAACCGCAAGAGGGCTCAGGGCCAGGAGCCCCGAGGCTACTGGGGAAAGGGGTTTACGTGGTTGTTTGGACATATGTAGGTTAAGGTGGGGGGAAAGACGCTATTTGCAGTTCGCTATTTAGTGCAGGGAAGGAGGGAGTATCTCGGAAGAGCCTATCACCTTCCTTGCCAGTTCAGGTTCGTTTGTCGTTATGCAGTCCACGCCAAGTCCGACCAGGTACTTCATGTCACTTTCCTTGTCCACCGTCCAGACGTTCACTGCCATTGAGAGGTCATGTGCCCTCTGTACATAATCGGGGTGGCTCCTTATGACCGAGTGATGATAGTCCAGGCCCTTTATCCCATCTTTATACAGTTCTTCCGGGGTCTTGTCGCCATTTAGGTACTGGACCATGAAAGTGGGGTTTGCGGCTGCGAGGGCCTGGCATATGTGATAGCTGAAAGAAATGAATATGACCCTCTCGGGGTCGAGGAGGTCGTACTCCTTGAGAGCCTGTTCACACTTCTCGATGAGCTCGTCCTCCAGCGCCTGCGTTTTCAGGGGCTTAAGTTCGAGGACCAGGACCGTGCGGGCTTTCTTCCCCTGGAGCAGGTACTCTTCGAGGGTGGAGGGAGCCTCACCGTTCCTCAGTGTCATGGCCTTTAACCTGGAAAGCGGGTTGCTTGCTACGGTCACGCCCCCGATGGTCGGGTCATGATTGACGATGACTTCCCCGTCCGAGGTCAGGCGAACATCGAACTCGCTTCCCCATACGCCAAGGTTCTGGGCCTCACGTAGGGAGGCAATGGAGTTCTGGGAGAGGGCCGCACCTTCGCTTTTCCAGTAACCGCGGTGTGCGGCAATCATCTGGGCATGGGTGCAAGGGGCGCACAGGAGTGTCAGAAGAAGGGCCCCCACAAAATGGAGGAAGGGGAAAAGGACAGTTCGTGACGGTGCCATGATGTTTCTGATTGATGTTCCATTTTATCGAATTCTTGTTCCCTTCAAAAAACAAACCATTCGGCGGGGCATGTCTGGATTATCGGTTAAGCCAGGTGCAAGATGAGACTTTATTTGGCAAGAAGTGACAGATAAAAGGCTATCTTTGCCCCATGTTACATTCAAACGACATTTCTCACTCCCCCTCCTGTCCCCTTCACCTGGATCTCAGGAAAGAGGTCCTGGCCCTCGTCGGGAGGGGCAAGGAAGAGTCCTCTCCCAAGATACTTCTTCATGCCTGCTGCGCCCCTTGCAGCGGAGCCATAATCGAGGCCCTCTGCTCTGAAGGGCTCTTCCCCACGGTGTTCTTTTCAAACTCCAACATCGTTCCCCGTGAGGAGTACGACAAACGTCTTTCCGAGTGCAGACGCTACTGCGGGAAATACTCCCTCACCCTCATCGAGGACAGCTACGACCACCTCAAATGGCTGGAGGAGATAAGGGGACTTGAGAATGAACCCGAAAGGGGCCGGCGGTGTCTTAAGTGTTTTGGGTCAAGACTCTCCCGCTCAGCCCTCTATGCTCACGAAAATGGCTTCGACATACTGACGACAACCCTTGCTTCCTCCCGCTGGAAAGTCCTCTCCCAAGTGGACGAGGCAGGGAAGAGAGAGTGCGAAAAGTATGAAGGGCTCACCTGGTGGGGTCGCAACTGGAGAAAGGGCGGCCTGCAGGAAAGACGCTCCCGAATAATCACGGAGGAGGAATTCTACAACCAGGACTACTGCGGCTGCGAGTTCTCCTTCAGAAAGAATGCCCCCGCCCCGGCGACGGACGGGGAATAGCCGGACAGACATAAAAGACTTGGGACCAACACACCCTTCCGACAGAGCCTTGGCGAAAGAGAATGCGATAAAAGTGTATATTTCACAAGTTTTACATATCTCGTACCCCCTAGAATACGATTAATCGCCCCTAGAACGTATCCTAGGAGCGAAATATTAATTTCGCAACTTTCCGAAACATGTAGTACGGACCTGGTTTTCTACGGCGTGGCTAAATAATTAAGAAGCTGTCTGTTTCTTTTCCCTTGACAGTTTTTCCGAGTTCATCTTCGTCGTGGCGAACTTGAAGAACTGCTGCTGAAGGAAAAGGCAGCCCCCATTGAAGCAGCACTCCTTGTTGCGTTCTATGAGCTTGCTGGGGTCAAGTTGTGATTATTCACGAAAATACCGATAAACGGGCTGCGGAGCGCAGCGAATGAGGAGTTAATTATGGTTAAGGGTGACTGGTAGAAGAACATAATCGAACAAAATTTGATATTCATGAGATATCGAAGAAATATTCGATATTTTTTGTTTATCTAAGAAATGTTCGATATTTTTGCACCAGATTAGATGGATGCCAAACATAATAAAGACAAATGTTAGCAACTATTTCCGCAGATATTGTAAGCTCTACATCGCTGAATACCAGCGAACTGATAGGGCTTAGAAGACGTTTACAGGAGCTGTTCACAAGGATAGCTGAGGACTCTCCCGGTTTTTGGGGAAGAATAGTCAGGGGGGACGGTATAGAGTGTTTCGTCCCGGAATATCACGATGCGCTGAGAATAGCAATTCTGATTAAGCTTTTTGTGAAGATGGCGGTGGCGGAGTGGGACTGTTCTCCGCAATTGCTTCGGTATGGGATACGTTTCTCCATTGGTATCGGGGCTATCAGTTATGCCGACAGAGAGGAGGATATCATAGACGGACCGGCCATCTATATATCTGGACGTAATCTGGACGCAATCAGCAGGGTTCGCGGTGTGTATTCCTGCATTGAGGTTGATGAGTGCGACAAGAGAACGAATCATCTCCTGGATTCGTATGTGGCCTTGATTGACAATCTATTGAATTCCTATTCGATAAAGCAGGCAGAGGTGGTCTATTACAAGCTGTTTGGTTATAAGGAAACGCAGATCGGCGAGATTATAGGCGTGAGACAGTCTGCTGTGAACAGCCGTTCTTCATTGGCAGACTGGAACCTTTTGGGAAGGGCGGTAAAGGACTTTGAGAACTTTGACTTTGACAGAATATGTGGTTAGAACTGTTATTATGTCTGGTGCTGGCCCATCTGGTGGCGGATTTTGTGCTCCAGACGAACAAGATATGCAAGGATAAGGCGGCGAAGAAGTGGCGGAGCCGGTATCATTATGGACATGCCATGGCGGTGTTCACCTTGTCGTGGCTGGTAACATGGGACCTTGATTTCTGGTGGTGTGCACTGGCTATTGGCGTGACGCACTTGGGAATTGATATGTGGAAGTCGCATCGTGACGAAAATGTGTCGTGGTTTGTATTGGACCAGTTGTTCCACCTGACGGTGTTATGCGTTGTGGCTTATATCTGGACAGGATGCCATGAATGGAGTTTGCCGCTTGACATCGAGCTGTGGTATGTTGCTGCTGCGGTGGCAGCCTTAGTTTGCTGGAAGCCTGCAAACATCTTTATCAAGCTGATGCTGAAGCACTATAGCGTGAATATGCCTGCGGATAACTCCAGCGCTTTTAATGCCGGTGCGCTGATAGGTACGATAGAACGCTGGCTTATTTTGATATTTGTCTGCCTGCAGCGATATGATGCGCTGGGACTGTTGATTGCCGCAAAGTCGATCATCCGTTTCGGTGACAAGGAAACGGCGAAGACAGAGTATGTGCTGGCCGGAACGCTGCTGAGCATCTTTATAGCGGTGCTGGCAGGTTTGTTAGTGAGAGGAGTATGAGAATATCGGTCACATAGGAAGTACGGGAATAAGATTACTATACACGACTTATACAACTTCGTTGGGAAGATCACCAACGAGACTGGAAAGGCGATTATCCGCAATAGCTTCCCTCCTAAGATAGCTGAGCAGATGTGCAATGCCAGCGGCGGACAGGAAATAGCCTCACAGTCACGAAAGATTGGGGCAGGGACTCCCTTTCCAACCCAGCTTTGGCAAAAGAGAGTGCGAAAGTTGTATCTTTGTATGCAAAAACCCCATTTCATGAATAGAACATTTTCCTTAATGGCCTCCGCCACCTTGGCCATTCTCCTCCTTTCACTTCTCCCCTCCCCCTCTCTTCACTCCCAGGAACTGAAAGTGGCATCCTTCAATATCCGTTACGAGAACTCCGGCGACTACTCCCGGGGGAACGGCTGGGACGACCGCTACCCTTGGATATGTTCCCTCATCCGTTACGAAAGGCCAGACCTTCTGGGCTGCCAGGAAGTCCTGAAGGACCAGCTGTCCGACATGGCCGCCTCGCTTCCGGGCTACGCCTACGTAGGCGTGGGAAGGGATGACGGGAAGAGCGCAGGCGAACATGAGGTGGTACTGTGGAGAACCGACCGCTTCGACCTCCAGGACAAAGGCTGGTTCTGGCTGTCGGAGACCCCCGACAGGCCGGGCCTGGGATGGGATGCAGCCTGCGTGCGGATCTGCACCTATGTCAAGCTCCTTGACAAGGTGTCTTCCAAGAATGTGTGGATGTTCAACCTTCACATGGACCATGTGGGGGTTGTGGCAAGAAGGGAAGGGGCAAAACTGGTCGTAAGCAAAATACGGGAACTTGTCCTCCCTGGACAGATGGTGTTCCTGTGCGGGGATTTCAACGTGGACCAGGACAATGAAATCTACACTATTTTCACCACTTCCGGCATCCTCGAGGACTCCTACGAGACTGCCGCCGACCGCTACGCCCCGACAGGTACCGCAAACACCTTCGACCCGAACTCTTTCACGAAATCAAGGATAGACCATATCTTCGTAAGTCCCGGGACAGTGGTTGAGAACTATGCCGTGCTGACCGAGACCTACAGAGGGTCCGTGACGCTGAGGTCCCACACTCCCCAAAGCGGCAATGCCGTACCTGTACAGGGGCAGGAGGGGACATTCAAATCCGACAACTTCCCTAAAGAAGTTTCCTTCGAAAGAAACATAGCCAAGACCCCGTCGGACCATTTCCCGGTATTCATCAGGGTAAAGCTATAGTCTCCTCACCATCCAATAGACGCCAAACATCACCGAGCAATCATGAATGGAATCCTCTCATCGGTACCCTCCGCATATCTCTCCCTGGGACTTGCCCTCTGTATGTACAGCCTGCCTCTTGCCTCCAAGACGGTGGGACCCGAAGACATAATTCCCCGCCCCGTCAAGACCGAGGTCAAGGAAGGCACCTACGTCCTTCCCGGGAACGACTTCTCCTCCGTCAGGGTCCAGGTAGGCGACCGGCGGTTCGCCCGGGAACTCTCCTCCATGTCTTTGGAACCCTACCAGAAAGACGAACTGTACCGCCTGACAATAGACAGCTATGGGGTGAAGATCGAGGCCCTGACCGAGGACGGGGCCTACAGGGGAAGGCAGACACTGAGCTACATGAAGTCCCTGTCCGACACCCTTAGACACTGTACCGTCCTGGATTATCCACGCTTCCGCTACAGGGGCATAATGCTGGACATATCCCGCAACTTCCGGGACAAGGAGTACATAATGCGCCAGATAGATGTCCTGTCGAAGGTGAAGATAAATTATTTACACCTGCACCTGACGGACGATGCCGGATGGAGGATGCAGATAGATTCCTATCCGAGGCTCACTTCCGTGGCGGCCTACCGCAACGGCGAGACCTGGCAGGACTGGAGCGCAAACGGGAGGACCTACGAACCGGCCACCCATGGCGGGTTCCTCACCAAAGACGACATCCGGGAAATCCTGGAATATGCCGAGCAGCGTCACATGACGATAATTCCCGAAATAGAGATGCCAGGGCACAGCCGTGAACTTCTGGTAGCCTATCCCCAGCTTGCCTGTACAGAGGAGGACGGGACCACGAGAGTGATAACAAGCGACGTCTGCCCCGGGACCGAGGCCACCTTCGAGGTCCTGGAAGCCATCCTCGACGAAGTCATTGAACTCTTCCCCTCAAAGTACATCCACATCGGAGGGGACGAGGCATCGAAGGGTTCCTGGAAGAAATGCCCCGCCTGCCACAAAAGGATGGAGGAAGAGGGGCTCTCCTCCGTCGAGGAACTGCAGAGTTATCTCATCGGAAGGATAGCCAGACATGTCGAGGACAAAGGCCGCAGTATTATCGGTTGGGATGAAATCATGCAGGGCGGGCTTGCCAAGAATGCCACCGTCCTCTCATGGAGAGGTGTCACCCAGGGTGCAGAGGCGATGTCACTGGGCCACGATGTCATAATGGCTCCCTCCGCATGGTGCTACCTTGACTACTATCAGGATGCCCCGATGCATCAGCCCCTTGCAATCGGTGGCTACAATCCCCTGCGGCGGGTCTACTCTTTCGACCCCGCGGACGGAATCCCGGAAAACGACCGGGCACACCTTCTCGGTGAGCAGGGCAACCTCTGGGCTGAGTTCATACCGACAGCCGAACATAACGAGTACATGCTCTACCCCAGGGCCATGGCCATAGCCGAAGGCGGATGGAGCCCCCTCGAAAGGAAGGACTTCGAGGACTTCCACAGAAGGATCATCCCCCTGACTGACTGGATGACGGAAAACGGTTACCATCCTTTCGATGTCAGGAAAGAGTACGGCGACCGTCCCGAGTCCTACCGCAGGGTGCAGCACCTGGCCCTTGGCTGTCCCGTGACATACAGGATCCCGTTCTCCAAGAAATACCATGGGGGCGGACAGACGGCCCTCACCGACGGGAAACAGGGCGGCTGGTCCTACATGGAGAGCGCATGGCAAGGTTTCAACTCGGATGTGGACTTCACCGTGGACCTCGGAGCCGTTAAGCCGGTGCACTATGTCGGAGCATGGTTCTATTCCTGCCTCGGTAACTGGATAGCGCTTCCCGAGACCACCGAAATCTATCTTTCCACCGATGGCGAGAACTTCGAGTGCGCCTCGACTCTCACATGCCAGATAGACGAGACCGGAAGAAGGGACACCTTCTTCTCGATGTTCGGTTCCCCCCTCAACGCTGAGGCACGCTACGTGAGGGTGAAATGCTACCGGGGTACCAAGCCCTACCACGGGTTCATCTTCCTGGACGAACTGGTAGTGAACTGAAAAAGGACGGAAGTCCTCCGTCCCTAAGCATGAAAAAGTGGCTCTTTCCGCCCGGGCTTTAGATAAGCCCCTCGGGAAGGGCCATTTGTATTGTCCTTGACCCTTCGTCCATCCCGAGGATGAGATCCTCGTGAAGGGGGATCATCCTTTCTTCACCGGAGGGGACCTTCACATAGATGCAGGGATTGCCGGGGATATCTTCCAATCCTGAAATCGCTCCCACCTTCTCCCCATCCTCGCCGAGCAGGGTCCAGCCCACCAGGTCCGGCAGTGAAGACTCATCCTCGAACTCATAGAGGTCCTCTTCCACGTACAGGGCACCTCTCGTGCAAAGTTCCTCCGCATCCAGGAGACTGTCCACGCCCTCGAACTTCACAAGGGCCTTGCTTGTCCCCTTGGGGCGAATGCTTTCAATGAACAAAGGAACCGGAAGTCCATCATCATAGATGAACATCGGTTCCTCTTTTTCGATGTCAAGCGGAGAGATGTCGCGGAAGTTTACAACGACTTCCCCTTCAGTACCGTTTGACTTCAGCACCTGGGCTATCTGAAGCAGGGATGGGATCTTTACCTCAGAAGTCATGGTCCGGGAGAGTAAACTACTCGGCGGGAGTCTCTGCCTCTGCAGCAGCCTCAGCGGCCTTTGCTGCCTCCTCGGCTGCCTTTGCGGCGGCCTCATCAGCTTTCCTCTTGGCGATAGCCTCTGCCCTTGCCTTGTTGACCTTTGCCTCAGCCTCGAAAGCCTTCTTGGCCTCGTCAGCGGCCTTCTTGGTCAGGCCCTGTTTCTTGGCATCAATCTTGGCATCCCTCTGGGCTTTCCAGTCGTTGAATTTCTTGTCGGCCTCTTCCTGTGTGAGGGCTCCCTTGGCTACGCCACCGTCAAGGTGACGACGCAGGAGAACTCCTTCGTAGGAGAGGATGCGACGAGCGGTGAGAGTAGGCTGTGCTCCGACATTGAGCCATGCTATCGCCCTTTCAGAATTGATGACGATGGTTGCAGGGTTGGTGTTGGGGTTGTAGGAGCCAATCTGCTCGATGAAGCGACCATCACGTGGTGCTCTTGAATCGGCGACTACGATGTGGAAGAATGCGTAATCCTTCTTTCCGTGACGCTGAAGGCGAATTTTAACTGCCATTTCAAAGGTGAATTTTGTGTTAATAATGTGCCATCCTACCCGAGGATGACTGTACCTGTCTGTCCATCTCGTGAACAGGACCGCAAAGTTAGGTAAAAAATCTGAACCACAAGGCCCCGGAGGATAAGAAAAACGCTAAATGATGATGATTTTCCATGGAATTTACCTCTTGAATCCACGTTGCCCCCGAAAAAATCAATCAAAAAATAATCGAAAAGTTTGCAGATATCCATTTTTGCCGTATCTTTGCATTCCCAAAGTATGCGGATGTGGTGAAATGGTAGACACGCTACTTTGAGGGGGTAGTGGGCGATGGCCCGTGGGAGTTCGACTCTCCCCATCCGCACAAAAACCGGCTTCAGAATTGTTCTGAGGCCGGTTTTGTTTGGTGACATTGCGGTGAGATGAGGCCTGTTTTACTTATCTAGATAATCGTCAATCTTCTCCCTCGTTGCCGGGTTGGAAGCCAGTAGGTGATTCCCGAAATCCACAATCACTCCCTCCTTGTCAATCAAGATGAAAAACGGGATACCTCTGCCCAAATGGAGAATCGGGTCAAATCCAAGCCGTTGGGCATCCGTAAGATGGAAATTCTCGATTCCAAGGGAAGTGGAATTGACTTCATCGGGCATGTTGTCCAGATAGAAATTGACTATTCGAAGCGGCTTCCCTTGATAATCAGCAGCCAAACTTTGCTGATAGGGAATATTGTTCACTGAACCGGGGCACCATTTAGCTCCGACAGTAATATAGACCACCTTTTCTTTTTCTTTGGCAATAATCTCTTTGAGTAACTTGAGGCCTTCATTCTCTTTAATGAAACCGCCTTGGCCGTCTTGAGGCTTGTCCGCATTCAATATGGCATCGGAAAGAATTTTCGGATTCTGCCGATATTCCTTCTTGAACATATACCGGTCCCTGGTAGAGAGTTTCAGAAGCGGGAAAGTGACATTATCATTGAAGCTGGAAAAACACTCTTCAAAACGCTCCACATTATTCGCTTCCAGCAACTGGTTATATGCATCCGTAATCATCATTTGGCGAAGGAGATCGTTCTTTGTGGCCTTTTTCAGGAAATGGACGAGACTAGGATAATCAGCATATAATCCTATGATCTCCTCCCGGTTCAAAGCGCCAAGCGACCAGTTACGTATATTCGAAGACAACTCGAAAAGGTTGCTGTTCATATAGTCTCCGTTGAATAAATGCTCTGCATCTTGAATGCGGAAATATGATGACACATCCTCCTGTCCATCCTGCCCATATAAAAGCAGGCCGCCAATAAGTGCAGAGTAATAGTCGGCTTCGATCTCCTTGCGACAAAGGATGGCCAGTTCCTGGCCCGGATGTTTTTCAGCGATAAAATCATCCAGTCGGGACAGGTGATGGGCTAGCCTCTGTTTCGCGGCTTCTGAGAATTCCTTTGCATTCTTGTATATCCTGACAAATTTTCCTTCTGGATCCTCCCTCATCTGTGCGAATCCTGGCCAATCTTTGCTCAGATAATATCCCATGTGGAAGTCATTGAACTTCTCATTGTTCTCGGCTCCTCTGCCGGAATAAACTACCTTCCCCAACTCTGTGAAATCCAGTTCCACGTGTATGGAATCGCCCGGACACACCATCATGGTCTCAATGAAAGGAGGCATCGATATGGTCCTGGGTGAGTAAGGAACGAAAGAGAAAGCAAAAGCATCATCATATATTACTGCACTCTGGCTTTGAGAAACCCGGTCATAAAACGGGAAAACGATATTGATTTCCGTTGTTCTCGGATAAGCATCCCGATTGGATATGTGCCCTGTAATGACAACCGGCCTGGAATATTCTGCAGCACCCACTTTGATATTCTCGGTCTCGAAGATAAAGTCCGATTCATCCATCACTTCCCGTTTGTTTCTATGCCCGCAAGATAGCACCAGTCCGAATGTGGTCAATACCAAAAAGGGTTTGAGTAAGTGCTTAAACTGAAACATCATCATGATAAATACCATTAGAGTTCAACCTTATTCCTGGCATCAGAACTCCGATAAAGCTAAATATGACGAAGATTCCGGGCAACATGCCGAAAATCATCGTCTGGGCCTCGTGCTCCTTGAAGTCGTTCGCAAATTCCAAGCCATTTCCAAGCAGTCTGTTTTATGGGAGCGGGACTCTCGGAGACAAAGTCGTGAAGGTTCGAAGCCACTTCCGCAAGTATTGGAGGTGCTTAAGGTAGGATAGGCAGGAGAGTGTGCCGCAAGGCACTCTACTGCATCCCCTCGGTTTTTTTAATTGTAAACCTCCATCCAGAGGGAGAACTCATATACTTCCTGCATTGCCCTGCAAACAGTTCGACAATTTGACAGGGAAATGCACAGGGGAGACAAGTTCGAAAAGACTTGTCTCTTATTTGTTTTTGAAAGCAGCGGTCACTTTTTCAAAGACAAGAAATAATTCCCATCTTTGCATGCAAGGATTCCGAAGCAGCTGCATTATACCTGAGGAAGCGTTCTTCCGGAGGTGTTCGGCGGGACGGTCCTCACTGAAACGTACAACAAGATGAAAGCGACAATAAGCAAATCTTTCAGACACTTCCTTGGGGCACTTCTAGCCATGCTCGGTTTCCAGGGATGTGACATCCTGGGTACCGGTATGGTAATGTACGGGCAGCCACATGCCACATACAAAGCCCTCGGTGACGTAACGGATGACAACGGAAAGCCCCTTTCGGGTATCCGGGTAGTCATAAACCCCAATCCCACCATGGAAGAGCCTGATTTCAGCAAGTATTACAGCGATACGGCTTACACCGATGCTGAGGGCCACTATGAGAAAGCCACACTCAAGTATAACTGGCCAGACGAACTGAAGAATGCAACGGTGAAGTTCGAGGACGTGAGCGGGGAGTACATGACCGTGGAACTGACCTCCTCCCAGACAAGCGTAACGCAAGTGGAAAAAGGCTCCGGCGCATGGGACAGCGGCACTTTCGAAATGAAGGCCGACGCCACGATGCAAAAGGTGCCCCGGGACGATTAGTCCCCCCTTTTTCCGCCACCCTCCTACAAGAGCCCCTTTTCCCCTATGACAGCTCAGCGTCTTTCCCTCCGAAGGAAAATAGCCCTTGACATAGTAAGCCACCTTCAGGACAATTTCATAAAGGAGCATCCCCTGAGGCAACTCTTCTGGGAATGCACCCTTCGCTGCAACCTGTCCTGCCGGCACTGCGGGAGTGACTGCAGGGCCACTTCTTCCATAAAGGACATGCCGAGGGAGGATTTCGGGAAAGTACTTGACAGGGTGGCAACCATCGCAGACCCGCACGAAGTCACAATAAATGTCACGGGCGGGGAACCGCTGATGAGGGCTGACCTTGAGCAGTGCGGGAGGATGATGTACGACAAGGGGTTCCCTTGGGGGATGGTCACCAATGGATTTGGACTGACCCCGAGAAGGTACGGGAAGCTGCTTGACAATGGCCTTCGTGCCATGACAATCAGCCTCGACGGTACCGGGGAGAACCACGACTGGATGAGGGGACGCACTGGCTCCTTCCAGAGGGCGATCGGAGCCATCAAGATGGTCATCGACTCCGGGGCAGTCGAGTTTGACGTGGTTACCTGCGTGAACAAAAGAAGCCTTGCTGAGCTTCCCCTTCTGAAGGAACTTCTCATTTCCTTGGGACTCAAGAGATGGAGACTCTTCACCATCTTCCCTGCGGGACGGGCGGCCCATGACCCCGACCTCCAGCTTTCCAAGGAAGAGTTCACTTCACTTCTCGAGTTCATCAAGGGCACGAGAAAGGAAGGGCGCATCAAGGCCTCCTACTGCTGCGAGGGTTTCCTGGGAAAGTACGAGGGGGATGTCAGGGACTCCTTCTTCATGTGCGAGGCCGGGGTGGCGGTGGCATCGGTTCTTGCGGACGGTTCCATTTCCGCATGCCCCAGCATCAGGGCCGACTATCACCAGGGGAACATCTACACTGACGACTTTGCGACTGTTTGGCAAACCCGTTTCCGGCCCTACAGGGACCGAAGCTGGATGAGGACAGGTAAGTGTGCGGAGTGCAGGTTCTTCAAGTACTGCAGGGGGAACGGCATGCACCTGAGGGACAGCGCCGGGAACCTCATGCACTGCAACCTGGAAAGGATTCTGTAGGCAGGGCGTCTCTCTCCCCGGGCCCCTCCCCCTGAGGGCTATTTTGAGAGCATGATGCCAAGGATCATGTCATCGGTCGCTTTCATTCCCACCGAACCGATGGAGCCAAGGTTCCTGATTGTCTTTTCGATGTCCTCGTCTATTATTCCGTCGGTGGACTGGATACAGGTACCCTTGATCGCAAGCACGGCGGACTGCACTGCGCAGGACACCCCTGATGCCACTTTCATGGCGCAGCCCACTTTCGCCCCGTCACATACCATCCCGGTGATGCTTCCTGCCATATTCTTGATGGCATAACATATCTCCTCATATCCGCCTCCCTGCAGATATACCAGGCCACAGGAGGAACCGGTTGAGGCAACTACGCAACCGCACAGGGCCGATAGGGTACCGAGATAATGCTTTATGTGAATGGCAACGAGGTTCGAAAGGATAAGTGCCCTGGCATACTGTTCATCCGGTATCCCGTACTTGAGTGCATAGGCTGTAACTGGCATGCTGACAGTGATGCCCTGGTTCCCGGAACCGCTGTTGGACATGGCAGGAAGCACGCATCCTGCCATCCTGGCATCGGAGGCCGCCGCAGTGAGACCCATGGCGTAGCTCATGAATTCATCCCCGAACACTTCCTTCCGGTTCTCCCGGATTGTCTTCCCGACCCTCAGGCCGTAGTCCTTCTCAAGGCCCTCCTTGGCGAGGGCAAGGTTCAGGTCCCTCATTTCCAGGATGAACTTTATGTCGTCATAGTCCACGGTGGTCGCGAACTCATAGATTTCCTTGACGGACAGAGTATCGTCCCGCCCCCTTGAGTAGGAGGATGCGGCAGCGGCGCTCTCGGAGGACATCAGTATGTGGTCTGCGAAAGAAGTCTCCACTATCCTGTCGTGGCCGTCCTCTATGACAGCGTAGGCGTGGGGATCCACCTCCGCGGAAGCCTCGACCTGCCCGTCCACGGATACGGCAGTCTTCACATACAGCAGATGGTCAGTCTTTGCCACCATTATTGTCACGAAGCCCTCTTTGACAAGTTGCCTGGCCCTCTGTACAGCCTCATCGTCCAGTCCCTCAAGGACTTCAAGACCCTTTGAGGAGTCACCGCACACGGCCCCGAGGGCCGCAGCTATGTGAAGGCCGATCATCCCTGTCCCGGGGATGCCGACTCCCATCCCGTTCTTGAGGATGTTGCCGCTGACTTCCACCCCAATGCGAAGCGGGGCTGAGCGTCTCCACCTCTCGCAGCAGGAGCATTTGTCCATTATTATTTCCACGGCCTTCGCAGCGGCAAGGGCTACGGCAATGGGTTCGGTACAGCCGAGGGCCGGCTTCACTTCCCTATGGATGATCCTGATTATCTCTTCTTCCTTTTCCGATGTCATATGTGGTTTATGGTGTGATTGGTTATTTCTGATTCTGCGGGTCGTTTAAAAGTCCACAAGCTCCCGCAGGTCCTCAAGGGTGAGGGCATGCGAGACATTGGCCCCCTCAAGTATGGCATCCGCCATGTCTCTTTTCACCTTGTGCAAGCGAACAATCTTCTCTTCTATGGTGTGTGATGAGATGAGATGGTACACCGTCACGTTCTGCCTCTGGCCTATGCGGTAGGCCCTGTCAGTAGCCTGCTGTTCCACAGCGGGGTTCCACCAAGGATCCAGATGAATCACGTAGTTGGCCCCGGTCAGGTTCAGCCCCAGTCCTCCGGCCTTGAGGCTTATGAGGAACAGTGGCATCTCCCCTTTCTGGAAGGCTTCCACCATCTCCTCGCGTTTCTTTATCGGGGTGCTTCCGTCAAGATAGAAGTAAGGTATGGAGGCCTTGTCCAGGGCAGCCTTGCACATGGACAGGAAAGATGTGAACTGACTGAATACCAGCACTCTATTACCCGACGAGGTAATTTCGGTAACAAGGTCCATGAAAGCCGTGACCTTGGATTCCTGACCGGGCCAGTTATCCTCGACGAGGTTCATGGAACATGCCGCCTGGCGGAGTTTCGTTATCATGGAAAGAGCCATGACACTCACCTTGGACTCACCTTCGAGCAGGGCCTTGGCCTCTTCACGGATCTTCTCGTAGCAGAGAGTCTCCTCGGCGGAGAGCATGACTTCCCTGGTGATTTCTGTCTTGTCCGGAAGTTCCGAAACTACTTCCGCCTTGGTCCTACGGAGCATGAAAGGCTGGATCATGCGCCGCAGCTGACGCTGGCGTTCCTTGTCGGAGAGGTTCTCTATGGGAAGGATGAACTTGGTGCGGAACTGCTCGTAAGTCCCCAGCAGGCCAGGGTTCAGGAACTGGAATAGGTTCCAAAGTTCCCCGAGATAGTTCTGCACGGGGGTACCGGTGAGGATTATGCGGCTGGAGGCAGAGAGTTTCATGGCGGAGGCGCTCATCTTCGTATCCCTGTTCTTAATGACATGGGCTTCATCAAGGCATACCACATTCCATTTCTTTTCGCAAAGGTGTTTTTCCTCGGAGACGAGAATACCGTAGGTGGACAGGATCACGTCCCCGGGACCTGCGTCACGCACGAGGGCCTCACGGTCCGCTGAAGTATTGAGTATGGAGACTCTCAGTGAGGGAGAGAACCTGGCGAGTTCGTTCTGCCAGTTGTACAGGACAGATGCCGGGGTCACGACAAGGGCCGCTCCCCCCGCCTTTTTGTGCAGGAGGAATGCTATTGTCTGTATGGTCTTTCCAAGACCCATGTCATCGGCAAGGCATGCCCCGCCTCCCCAGCTATCCAGTCTCACCATCCACTCGTACCCGTCTACCTGATAGTCGCGAAGGGTGGCGGTGAGTCCGGAGGGAACCTGCACGTCAAGTGAGGAGGAGGCCTCTATCTTTTTCATCAAAGACTTTATCCCGCGGTCCACTTTCACGTCCATCCCATCGTCCCCTCCGCGGATGAGTTCTGAGAGCTGCCCCACCTGGAAGACCGATATCTTCTCCTTGCCCTTGGCACCCCTCTGGGCCATGGCCTCCAGTTTCCTCAGTTGCTTGCGAAGAGTATCCGATATCTTCACGTACTCATCCTCCCCGAGCCGGACATAGCCATCCTTCTCTGCGCCGGAGGATATGGCCTGCAGCAATTTGGCCAATTCAAGGACATTCCCGTCGGGAAGGGTGACAGAGCCTTCCATCTCGAACCACCGCTCCTTGGAATGGATGTCGATGACGACATTCTTCGGCTCCACTGTCCCACGAAGCACCAGACGTTTCCCTTCCTTCCACTCTACGGCTACTGAGCCAGTATTCCTGGAAGCATAGTCAAGGACATCCAGGATGTCCATGGGGGACATCTCGAAAGGAGTGTCATCCACCTCACCAGCACCTTGAAGGTCAAAGTCCAGGCTCTTTTCGCAGAACTCATGGAACATGAGGATATTATATCTCTCCTCATCAAGGTCACGATTTATCTGGTATCTTTTCCCGGAGGACTCGTCAATGACATTCTTGGAGCCTTTGCCGGGAAGGAATATCTTCTTTCCGGAAGGAAGGGGCTTGACCAGAGTCTCAAGGAGGAAGGCATTCTCCTTTGTGGGAGTGATGCGAAGAACCAGCCTGCTGTCACCCGCGACCTTGATCATGGTGGTCCCGCCGTCGATAAGCGGGGAGTTTATGTCGAAATAAGGCGCAAAGCGTGGAAGGATGTCCCGCAGGTATCTTTCCGCACTGAGGGGTATCCCTCCGGGGATAGCGATAAGGGCTCTGAGGATCTTGTCCTGGAAAGGGGTGGTGGAGACCACGGAATAGTGGGTGTCGTCGGTGCGGAAAACAGTCTTTCCCCCTTCCCCGTCGTAAGTGCGGGTATTTGCGCTTATCCTGTACTGAGGAGTGTCGCCCTTCGTCTTTGTGACGGTAATCGTGGGCTTGTCCTCGTAGATGGACACGGGGAGCAGGATCTCCTGTCCGTCGGGATCCTTGCCCAGGGCGAAGACCCTGTCGGACCCTATCATCTCCTTGAGGAGAATTGAGTAATCGAAGAATGAGTCCCTGGAATCCGGGAGCTTTGCTGCGAGGGCGAGGTCCTCAGGGCCCTTGGGCAGGGTCCTGTCATCGCGGAACTTCCGTGCGGACATCTTCGTCGAAGTCCCCCAATCCCCGTTCTTCTTCGCTTTCTGGAGATGTATTTCGAATGTCTTGCTCTGTGGATAGATGATATAAATGATGCGTGAATCCGCAGTTTTGATCCCCTTAGGTGCCGGAGCTCCCTTGCCAAGAAGGTCAACGGCCTGTTCCAGCTGTCTTTCCCAAGCCTGCTTGAATTGCATGTTCCCCATAAGCGAGGGCCCCCCGAAGAGGCCCTGGAGGGCATCTTTGTCCGGTATGGGCACGAATGCCCCCATCTCGTGGCGCACGATGGCGGCCACGGGCAGTTTGTCCGTGTTGTTGGTACCGAGCAGGGCGGAGGACTTTCCCAGGGAGAGAACCGTAAGCTTGGAGATGATACTCGCCATGGGCCTGTGGTACAGCCTATGGATGAAAACGGAAATATGGGTCTCGGGTCCGCTGGAATGCAGTGTCGCTCCCACCGTCCTGGCTGTCAGCTCCGCCCAGTTGTGGAGGTATACCTCTTCAAGTTTCTTGTTGAGGAACTGTTCCACCTTCTTCCTGGAATCCGGGGTATCGGCTTTCTTGAGGCACATGATGTAAAAGTGACTCATTATGAAGTCCGGTACGCAGTTTTTATAGGAGGAGGTCTCTTCATTGAATGTCCTGAAAGCTGCCTTGTAATGGCGGAGTGCCCCATCGATATCTCCCGCATACATCTTCCTGAGGGCATAGTAGACCTGGGCCCATGGGCCCTGACCCATCTCCCCTTCCTCCATGTTGACTTCCTTCCCTTCATAGATGTACCTGTACAGGGTAGTGTATTCATGAAGGTCATCCTTCTCAATGCGGGAAAGCTTCACGCTCTCCTCCACCAACCTATCCGCCTTTTCAAGGACGTCCGTCACTTGTTCGTTATCCAGGAATTTCCAATACAGGGTCAATGACAGGGCGTTGCCGAAATCCTTGGACCCAAGTGTCTTCATGAAAGGATCCAGCGTGTGTGACTCGGCCTTTGTAAGAACGAAGTCCGCAATGGTATATAAGTCCGCCCGCTGCGTTACTGCCCTCGGTCTGGCCAACTCATCGGGATTCCCTTCCATGATTCTGCACACCGAAAGAAAAGAGCCGCTCCCATAGAACTTGTCTTTTTCCGCGAAACTCTTAAGGACCGCATAAGCCTCGGGATTCTTGTCCTTCAGATGCACCATCACAGTCAGATAAGATTCATCCGAGAACTCCTTCCTATATGAATACCAGCTATCGGAATACTGTACATACGGGAATACCGACCCGACTTTATCTATCAGTTTTTTGTATTTCCCTTTGGGCGTATCCAGGAAAGCGTAGTCTTCTTTATTCAGGTAATTCGGGATGCTTGCACCGTCATACATGGCAACGATATACGCCATTGCCGTACTGAGGCGGTCAAGACCTGCGAGGGGCACTTTTACAGCATCGCAAAGACTCTTCACGAACGTATTTGAGGAACTCATATATCTCTTACATTATATCCATTAAAAACCCTTTCCGAACATATTCCAGAACTTCGCCTCCATTTCCTTCCAGGCACAGGCGGCCCTTTCGTAGCATTCTTCCGTATAGGAAGTAAGGTCATAGCGCGGGGCGGTGGGATTCATCTTCCGAACCCCCTCCAGCATCTGCCCTTGGCAGTCGAGCACCGTTTTCATGAAGGTGTCCTTTGTCCTCTGCCATGAAACGGTGGCAAGACGGTTGGAGCGGCGGAATGTCCACAGTGCGCAGTCCTCGCGGTAGAGTTTCTGACCGCAGAAGTCATAGGCTTCGGGAAGTTTTTCCGTTCCGCAGAAAACAGGGATCCTGGGACTCTGCCCCGGGTTGTCGAGGGCAAGGTAGCACACTCCCCCGACATCGTCCGGCAGGAAATCCCGAAGCTGGATGACATGGGAGTAGGCGCACCATGCGACCGAAACGGTCCGGCGGAAAGTGACGGTCCCGGGTGCTATCTTATTGAGGGTGGCGAGAGTGGTAGTTGTCATCCAGGGATTTGCTATGGGACTCACATCGGTATAGGCTTCCCTGGTCTTAGTCTTGGGATAATCATACAATATGCCCTTTGTCATGTCCATGTCCGTTCCCTCGTAAGTGGAACGAAGAAGAGCCATTACATCTTCAACCGACACCTTCTTGTCGGGCACCACCGAGAACGGCAACTCTTCCATGTCCATGGTCAGGCCCAGGGAAGGGGCGAGAGTGCTCAGTATGAAGAACTCCCTTTCCCTGAAGTTCTTGCCCGCAGCGTAGGAAGAATTGAAAGCTTTCCAGAAAATGAATTCACCCTCTCCGTCCCAAAGGCCGTACTCCTTTGCCACAGCCTCCACATTGTCGGAAGCCATGAATCCGTCTTTATTTTCCCTTTCAAGACGTCCTATGCGGGGAATGTTGGCCGAGACCGCCACATGTCCCTCGGGGACTCTCTTGGCAGCCCATACGGCACCGATACGGTCCTTTCCGCAGCCGAGGATCTCGAACTGCCATACTTCCTTCTTGTCCGCTACGGTCAAGCACTCCCCTCCGTCCCCGTATCCGTACTTCTCTGCCAGGGACCCCATGAGGCGGATGGCCTCCCCCGCAGTGGAACATCTCTGGAGAGCCACTCTCTCCAGCTCCTCGATGGTGAACCATCCCTTGGGATTTATGAGAGTGTCGGGGCCGGTGAAAGTGGTTTCCCCGATTCCGAGCTGCTTCTCATTGAAGGAGGGATAGGCGGTATTGAGGTAAGAATAGGTCCTTCTCGCCTCCGGAATCTCTCCCATCTTTTTCACACCGGCAGTATCCCCGGGGAAGGCGGTGTGCATGGTTCCGCGGAGAACTTCGTGCATC
The DNA here is from genome assembly GCA_905235445.1 of uncultured Bacteroidales bacterium. Taxonomy (GTDB): domain Bacteria; phylum Bacteroidota; class Bacteroidia; order Bacteroidales; family UBA932; genus Cryptobacteroides. Next base: position 14,288 of record CAJOLJ010000034.1, on the reverse strand, counting down.
TCCCCCTTGGGGTGGGTGGCGCCCTTTTCGATTGTGGCCCAGGTACGGTAGCCCCCGTCACAGGTATGGGATGTAATGACGGAGCCGTCGGTGGAGGCCCTCTTCGTGACCATAATGCTAGTGCAGCTCTCCGCTATGTACCCTTCCCCATCATAGGGGTATTCCTGCGCAGTGGCAAGAGGGAGGGACAGCGCTATGAGAAAGACAGCAAGGAACATGGCCCTCCCCACCGGGGAGGAAAAAGGTGAAGGGGCTAAGAAGTGTGAAGTCATAATACAGGTTTTCATGAGGATGCGAATTTACGAAATTCCCTTATCATTTTCCGGGAGGGAATGGAAAGATGGCCTTGAAAAATGAGCGGGTAGTGCTATCTTTGCGAATAGATACCCTTTAGCATTATGAGGACAAGAATCCTGATTTTAACCATGACCGTCCTGTGCCTGTCGCCGGGACTGCATTTCACTCCTTCAGCTTATGCCCAGGACCTCCTGCACATGCTGGTCGGCACCTACACGGAAGGCTCCACCAGCGAGGGAGTATACCTGTATACCTTCAATCAGGAGGACGGGACTGCCACTCTGCTTGATTCCGCCCCCGCCGGCAACCCCTCCTTTGTCGTAGCGGACAAAAAGGGGAGATACGCCTATTCCGTGAACGAGTACAATGACGGGAGACAGGCAGTGAGCTCCTATTCCCTGAAAGACGACAAGATAAGGCTGCTGAACTCGGAGCCTACGGATTTCGGGGAGATCAGCGGGGCGGATCCCTGCAACCTGCTCCTTATGGACAAGTTCCTTATTTCATCGAACTACACCGGCGGCTCCATCACAGTGTTCGAGGTGGAGTGGAGGGGCACCCTCTCGCCCCAGCAGCAGTGCTTCACCTTCTCGGAAGTGAAGACCACAAAGGCCCTGTGGTCCAAAAAGAAAAAGAAGCAGGACGCCCACATGCACTGTGCCGTACTGACCCCCGACGGCAAGTACGTCCTGGCCACGAACCTGGGCAACGACTGCATTCACCGGTTCAAGATAGTCGAAGGAGAGTCCCCTCTCGTGGATGACGGCTTCGCCTTCGAATACTCCCGCCACCGCCAGGCTGGACCCCGTCATATGGTATTCTCCGCCGACGGGAAGTTCGCCTATCTCCTGTGTGAACTGGATGACCTGCTGACGGTATTCAGCTACAACGACGGTATGCTTACCGAGCTTATGACCATCTCCGCCTACGGCGGCAAGGGACACGGCAGCGCTGACATACACCTTTCCCCTGACGGAAAGTATCTCTACACTTCCCACCGTCTTGCCGGGGACGGCATATCCGTTTTCAGCGTAGACCCCAGCACTGGGCTTGTCAAGAACGTAGGCTTCCATCCCACAGGCCGCCACCCCCGCAACTTCGCCATCACCCCCAACGGGAAATATCTCCTGTGCGCATGCAGGGATGACGATGTCATCGAAGTGTATTCGATTAATCCCGACTCCGGACTTCTCAAGTCCACGGGCCAGACCATCCGCCTCGGCAAGCCTGTCTGCGTACAGTTCTACTAATCGGCTGTTTTCACAACAAACTTCATTGACCACAAATAACAAAAGGAAGAATCCCCACTTCCCCTTTTCGAGCAAACACTACTGTCCAAGAGTATATCCTCCCTCATTGAGATTTGCTTATACTTCAACATTCCCCATTACGACATCGGAACGAATAATGCTTACGCCAGGCGTATCGCCCTCGCCCTCAGTTCGGACCCAGTGTCATTCCTTTCCAAACTTCCCTTGTACGACCTCAAGTTGATGAAGCTGTTCGGGGAAGAAGGCCCCAACATCCCCTCCCTCTGTCCCACACCGCCCATATTCCTGACGAGTATAAGATTTTCCCTCATGGAGCTCTATCCCATGAGAAGGTTGGTCGGAGTTGATGTGCCCGGCTTCATCTGCCCGATGTTCACCCAAGAGATGCACCAGGCCATCGTGCCGTACATTGACGACGCCATCTCATCCATAGAGGAAAGCGGCAGAGCCTTCATGGAGGATTTCATATGGGGATGCCTGACCATATATGGCATCCCCAAGAAAGATGAGCTCTTCGGACTTTGGACCTCCCTGTGTCCCGATAAGGACGTATCCGCACTGGATAACTTCATATACAACACGGACTACTTTCTCACCCTCGGGGTGGCCGAGGAAGGATTCTTCCATTATCCCGTCCCCAATTGGTACCGGTTCCGCCTCAAGATGGAGAAAACAGGTGTCCTCTCCAGGCAACTCGCTCCCGTCCCTCTTTCAGACATCATAGAGGCAGGAAAGACCACTCCCCGAAACCACCCCTTCGGCTCCCACCCGGAAGGAGAGCGGCTCCGGAAGAATCTCGACAAGATTGGGCACGGGGACGAATCCGGGGAGATAAGGCTTCACATGGCCTGGTATGAGGAGCAGCTGCAAAGGAATGGCCCCACTTACAGGGAAACAGTCATCAAAGATATCCTGGAGCAGGGCAAGGGCCTGTGGAACAAAAAGTTGGAAGATGAGGTGGTCTCATCGATACATGATTATATGGGTGCGATACCGAAGTGGTGTCTGCGCGGCCTTGCGTCCGTGGACGGGGAAAGTGATGACGTGCTGTCCCTTCCCGGGGAGGAAAGCAATGGATTCAGGCAGCACGAAGGCTCCACCGCCAGTTATCGCAAGGTGGGACGCAACGATCCCTGCCCCTGCGGAAGCGGCCTCAAGTACAAGAAGTGCCACGGCAAGAACCTGTAATTCACTTCGTTCACCACTCCTGTAACCAAACGTCCCCATCCTGTCTATCAGGGCGGGGACTGCCATTTTCAATTCACAGACAAACTAAACCATCAACAGGCAAATCCTGTAGGTGAGAAATGCGAACACCCAGGCGACAGCCATTGTGTAGGCAATGCATGCGACGGCCCATTTCCAGCTGCCGAACTCGTTCTTGGTGGCTACAAAGGTTGCCACACAGGGGAAGTACAGCAGTATGAATACCATGAAGGAAAGTGCCACGGGCCAGTCTATGGCATCACGAAGGGCGCCCTGGAGAGCGGTATCCTCGGAGAGGTCCTCTCCCTGGGATATCTTCGCTCCCTGTGAGTACATGACCCCGAGGGTACTTACGACAAGTTCCTTGGCCGCGACACCGGTAAGCAGGGAAACGTCCATCTTCCAGGTGAACCCGAGAGGGTTGAGGGCGGGGGCCACTGCCTGGCCGAGTCTTCCGATGTAGGAGTTCTCCTGCTGCTTCTGATAGAGGTCGTTGACGGTGGCGGAAAGTGAAGCATCCCGCTGGGCGAACTCCTCCTCGGGAATGGTGCCCCTTTCCTCCGCAAGGGCGGCATAGCTGGACAGGGCCTCTTCCAGGTCCCGGTCCTTGGGGAAGTAACCGAGGAACCAGATCAGGATGGAACAGATCAGGATGGTGGTAGCCATTTTCTCGAGATACTGCTTGCCTTTCTCCCAGGTATGACGCCAGATGGCCTTGCCGGTAGGGACCCTGTAGGGAGGAAGCTCCATCACGAATGGCAAGTCGTCATCTTTCACGAAGCGGCTAAGTATCATGGCGGAAAGTATCGCCAGGACTATTCCAAGAAGATATATGCCCAGAAGGGCTAGCGCTGCATGGTGGGGGAAGAAAGCTCCCGCAATCAGCACGAATATCGGCAACCTTCCGGCACAGGACATGAACGGGATGATGGCTATTGTGACGAGTCGGCTCTTCCTGCTCTCGATTGACCTCGTGGCCATGATTGCAGGCACGTTGCAGCCGAACCCCATCACCATCGGTATGAAACTCTTTCCGTGCAGCCCGATCTTGTGCATAAGCTTATCCACGATGAAAGCAGCCCTGGCCATGTAGCCCGAGTCTTCCATGAGGGATATGAAGAAATACAGTATCAAGATGTTGGGAAGGAAAACGAGAACGCTTCCCACTCCCGCTATGACTCCGTTCACAAGCAGGTCCCTGAGCCATCCGTCTTTCATTATCGAAGCCACTCCTGTCCCGAACTTTCCCACCAGCCAGTCTATCCACTCCATCGGGTAGTTCCCCAGTGTGAAAGTCGCCTGGAACATCAGGTACAGCAGGACTATGAAAATTGGGAAGGCAGCCCACTTATTGGTTACGACAGCATCGATCCTGTCCGTGACCGTCCTCTTCGGATGGGCCTCGATGTGGTTTTTGTAGGTCTCCGCCAGGGCTCCCTGGATGAATGCGTACTTGGCATCCACGATTGCGGACTCGGAGGAAGTTGCAAGGAGCTTTTCAATCCTTCTCTGCTCCTCGTCCCGGGCCTTCTGGATGGCCGAATAGTTGGGAAGGGAGGATAGGGTCTTCTCAACGTCCTTGTCATTCTCCAGGTACTTGATGGAGAGGTATCTGGTGGAATAGTGGACCCGGATGCCCCTGTTCTCCTGGACGAGGAGCTTGATCCTGTCTATGCTCTTCTCGATTTCGGGACCGTGGTTTATGTGGATGTGACGTGCGAGCTTGGGGTCGGACCGGGTGTAGATCTTGATGACGGTATCGAAGAGTTCGTTCACTCCCGCGCCGCTACGGCACACTGTCGGGCAAATCGGGATGCCGAGCAGCCAGCTCAGCTGCTGGATGTCCACGCTATCTCCCTTGGCCTTCAGCTCGTCGTACATGTTCAGGGCCATGACCGTCCTCAGGTTCATGTCTATCACCTGGGTCGTCAGGTACAGGTTCCTCTCAATGTTGGAGGCATCCACGACGTTAATGACCACGTCGGGAAGGGAATCGATGAGGTTCTTCCTCACATAGAGTTCCTCGGGGGAATATGCAGACAGGGAATAGGTACCGGGCAGGTCCACCAGGACGAACTTGTAGCCGCCGTACTCGAAGCGGCCTTCCTTGGCGTCGACGGTCACTCCGCTGTAGTTGCCCACATGCTCGTGGCTACCGGATGCGATATTGAAAAGGGAGGTCTTCCCGCAGTTGGGGTTCCCCACAAGGGCAACCCTTATGACATGGCCCCTTTCCTGGGCCAGGCGGGCCATCTCGGCGACAAGCCGGTCATCATCGGAGTCATGGATGGTTATCGGCGGAATCGCCGCGGACAGGGAGTCCATGGCCTCCTCCTCACCGATCACCTCTATCATCTTCGCCTCCTCACGCCGGAGGGAGAGCTTGTAGCCTAGGATCTCATATTCTATGGGGTCCTTAAGGGGAGCGTTGAGGACCACGGTGACCTTCTTTCCCGAGATGAAACCCATCTCGATAAGCCTCTTGCGGAAGGAACCGTGCCCGTTCACTTTCACTATCACTCCCTTTTGGCCCGTTTTCAGTTCTGAAAGGTTCATACTTGCTTTCTTTCCCTCCCCATTAGTGGGGAGGAGAGTCGTTCAATTTGCAAAAGTATGCATCCAAAAAGTTCTATACAATCCCTAGTAATGGGGATTGGCCCACCCGGGACACTTCCCTTTGGCTATGGAAGGGGTGAAAGTATATGCACGAAAAGCATTTTTTGTTATTTTTGTATGCTCCTCCTGCGGGGGAGCACACCTTGGACCCACACACATACAACACTCACTTCTTTCCATTATGCAAGAGAATCCAACCCTTTCCGGAAACTATGCCGTCGGAGTCGACATCGGCGGCAGCCATGTCTGCTCGGTCGTCGTGGACGTACAGACCGGGGCCCTCCTCTCGGAACCCTTCACCACGAATGTGGACCATACCGAGAGTGCGGAGACTATCTTCTCCGCCTGGACAGACAATCTCCGTCATACCATATCCTCCTCCCCGGTTCCCGTACGCCAGATAGGAATGGCATTCCCGGGACCCTTCGACTATGACAAAGGCATATCCCGCCTGGAGCACAAGTTCCCGGATATCTTCGGACTGAATGTCGGGGAAATCCTCTCGGCAAGACTGCTTGATTTCAGGGGCCTTTCTTTCAAATACGTGAACGACGCGGGCGCTTTCGCCCTCGGGGAGAGCCTCTACGGGGCTGCGGCCGAGTTCGACAGGGTACTGGTCCTCACCCTCGGGACCGGACTCGGATCCGGGTTCGTGGCTGATAGGAAAATCATTAGGGAAGGTGACGAAGTCCCCCAGGGAGGCGAAGTCTGGTATCTTCCCTACGGGGACGGCATCGCGGACGGCAAGTTCTCGACCCGCTGGATAGTGGGAAGGTATGAGCAGCTCACCGGGATCAAGGTGAAAGGAGCCAAGGATGTGGCCATCAGGGCGGAAACCGATCCCGAGGCCAGGAGGCTTTTCAGCGAGTTCGGAGAAGGACTGGCGGACTTCACGGCCCCGATACTGAGAAACTTCAAATGCTCCAGCGTCCTTCTCGGAGGGAACATCTCCCGCTCGATGGACCTCTTCCTTCCCACCATGCTTCACAAGTATGCCAAGGAGGGAATGGACGTGAAAGTCAAGGCCTCGATTCTCCTGGACAAGGCAGCCATGATGGGTGCAGCCTCCCTCTTCCAGAAGTAGGGAATTCCTGTCGGAAACAATCCACCCTGTCCGACTCCCCCCTTCGGGGAAGACGGGCAGGGTTCACTGATGCACGAAGGGTGAGCGGCGGCCTTACTTGCTGAGGGCCTTCTTGCCGTGCAGGTTACCGTGTGAGGGATACTTCGTGAGATTGGGATACTTGGCCCTCTGCTTTTCGTAGTAAGCGTGTCTCCTGGGGTTCTCCGGGAACCAGCCCCTGAGGACCCTCATCTCCTGGGAAAGGATCTCATGGATTCCCCAGAAGCAAGAGAATGCCGCTGCGCCCAGGATCACCGCCCAGGTCCCTTTCGTTATGAGAGAGACTCCGCAGAATGCAAGTCCCGCCACCAGCAGGACCCACCAGCTGTTCTTCCCCCAGAGGTACTCCATCTTTATCACTATCGGATGGCAGATCCCGATTATGAGGAACACTGCCAGGCCGACTATTATTCCCTGAAAGTTCATTGTCCTACAGTTCTTGTCGTTTAGGTGGGCTCCCCCCCCTACTCGAAGGAGTTCACATCTATGAGGTTATTCAGAAGCGCATAGACGGTAAGACCGGCTACGGTCTTGATCCCGGTCTTGCGGGTTATATTCTTCCGGTGGGTTATCACCGTGTATATCGATATGTTGTGAAGGTCGGCAATCTCCTTGTTGAGCATGCCCTTGGCAACGCACACAAGGATTTCCTTCTCCCTGGCGGAGAGTTCCTCGCCCTCCGCCCTGGGCGCCTCGCCACGGGCCTCCATGGCTGAGCGGAGCTTGCGGATAATGGTCGTGGGGTCATCGAACATCCCTATCACCTCATCAAATTGACGCAGGGTCTCGTCATCCAGCGGTATTGTGGCCATTGCAACGACCGGGACATCGGTGAGGGTCGAGATAAAAGCCCTGGCTGATGGACGGGTCTCGCAGTCAAGGACCTGCGGGTCCAGGATGATAAGGTCCGCATCGAAGCTGCGAAGACGGTTACCGCCGGTGCGGGAAATGTCGGAAAGGATCCCGATGCTCCTGAACTCACCGAGATTGTCCATGACGCTCTCCAGTCCCCTGGCCACTATAGCCGAAGGAATTATGAGCAGTACTTTCTTATCACCCATGTCTTAGGCCTCCTCCCCCTTCTTTGACTCAAGGAGGGCCTTGTCCTCAAGATGGTTCACAGAGGGCACCAGTATCTCGTCCTCAATGGATGTGTGCTTGCTCAGGTCATCCTCCAGGATGTAGATATACAGGAGTACACGGTTTATGAGCTGGTTGTCGCACTGCGGGGGAAGGTACTTCATGACGATGCTCTTGAGGTCGGAGAGCTTCTCCTCCACGTTGGTGTGGTTCTCCTCATACTGGAGGATGCTGAAGGAAGGGTCCTGGACGAACTCGACCACGCTCTTGACATACGGGAACACGACGTTCTCCTCATAGGCGAAATGCTTCGACAGCTCGTCCTTGTAGTCCTTGAAGAACTTCCATATCACCTGCTTGTGCCTCCCGTCGCAGGGTTCGAGCATTTTCTCGATGCTCTCCTCCAGGGACCTAAGCGAGAAGTCCAAGTAGAAGGAATGGCTCTTGTGAAGATATTTCACTATGTCCATCACATTGACACTGTCAAGAAGTTCCTTCGACGGGACGAAAGAATCGAAAGTGTAAATGTTGCAGATGAGGATGAACGTGGGTGTGTCCACCCCGTACCTGGCGCAGACCTCCCCTACTGTCTCCTCCCCGAAACCGAATTTCATGTCAAAGCGGGAAAGGACGCCCAGAAGATTGTAGTTCATGTCTATGAGGTCGGCGAGCTTCATCTTTGAGGACAGCACGGTCCTGTCGGAATCTTTTCTTTTCGTCATATGTCTTCAGCGATTAGGATGCAAAAATAGTAAAATTCATTTTCCCATTCAGGTTTTTCGGCCTTTGCCCCTCCATCCCCTAGCCTGGCAAAATTTTACCCTCCCCCCTTTCACAAGGGAGAAGGGCCCACAACAATTAAAGGATCTTGAACTTTTCTTTTCTCAACTATATGGCCGCATTCCGTGTGCGACCTCTCCCGTAAGAGTCCATCCTATCCGTAGACGAGGTCGCTTTCACCTGGAATGCCGATGCAAAGGTAGGGCATCTTCACCTGGGCGCATATCCCGAAATGTTGGTATTTTTCCTTCCTCCCCCTACCAACTGAGTTGGGAAAGGGGGATATCCCCGTATTTTTGGTGCAGGGATGATCACGGGACAAAAGGTTTTTCGCATCTTTGCCGACCGAATCAAAAACGGAAGACATGAAAATTCATATAACCTTCATCGCAGCCGCCCTCACAGCCCTCATGCTCGTGACCGGACGCTGCCCCTCCTGTACCAAAGCAGTTACCGACAAGCCCCCCGTAGAGGAGTTCTTCACTCTCTGGAACAAGTGCGATGCACTCAGTGCGCTGCAGGAGTATGTGAAGGATGTCACTGACCCGTCCTCGGCAAACTTCATAAAGGAGGAGGACAGGATTGCCACCTTCGACATGGACGGGACGCTCGTCGGCGAACTCTATCCGACATATTTTGAGTACAACATGCTTGAATACCGTGCCCTGGATGACCCCACCTACAGGGACATCGCCCCCGAAGACGTGAAAGAGGCCGCCGGGGATATCCGTGACTTTGTCCGGAACGGGAAAAAGCTGCCGGACCGTTTCTATATGAAGCACGCCTATGCGGCAGCGAAAGCATATGCGGGAATGACTCTTGCGCAGTTTGACTCCTATGTCAAGGACTACGCCTCAATGCAGGCAAACGGATTTTCGGGCATGACCTACGGGGATAGTTTCTACAAACCGATGCTCGAGGTATTCAAATACCTGGAAGCAAACGGTTTCACATGCTATGTGGTGTCTGGCTCCGACAGGTTCATCTGCCGCACTTTGGTCGAGCCCCTTGGCATTGCTCCGAACCTGGTGATCGGAATGGACGTAAAGCTCAAGTCCAGTAAGCAGGGCGAGACCGAGGGCGTAGACTACACTATGGAGAAAGACGAAGACCTCATCCGGACAGATGAGGTGCTGATAAAGAACCTGAAGACCAATAAAGTCCTGCAGATAAGCCAGGAGGTCGGGAAAGTCCCGGTGCTCTCCTTCGGGAACAGCAGCGGCGACTCTGCCATGCACAATTACTGCCTGGGCAACGATAAGTACAAGAGTGCGGCCTTCATGCTCATAGCGGATGACGAAGAGAGGGACCATGCCAACCGTCAGAAGGCACTTTCGCTGGGCGAACAGTGGAAGGAAGCCGGATATCACGTCATCTCCATGCGGGATGACTTCAAGACCATCTACGGCGACAATGTGAAGAAGGTGGACTTCTCCTTCTAGAGAGTCTATCGAAAAATGTCCCATCCCGGTTCAGGGGACGTGACCGGGAACTATTTCCTGAAATACTTCCCCACCACCGGAAGGGACGACAGGGGAAGGTCCTTCCTGACTATCAGCGCCATGAAAAGGATGATGGCAAGTGTGTTCACGGCAAGTGACGCCCAGAAGCCAAGGTGGGTCGAAGAGAGTCGGATCCCCACGAACAGCACAGCCGCGACAAGGGTATAGATGAGTATGTCCTTGAGCGGATAGTCTATCCTGTTTTTCTTCTGCCCCACTATGTAGGATAGCAGCATCGCGGTACCGTAACCGGCCACCCCTGCCCATGCGCAAGCCATGTACCCGAATCGGGGCACGAAGATTATATTGCAGGTAATGAGCACGACGCATCCCGCTATCGAGAACACGGCTCCCCATATGGTCTTGTCAATGAGCTTGTACCAGAAAGACAGGTTGAAGTATATCCCCATCAGTATCTCAGCTCCCATCACTATGGGAACGACCTTCAGGCCCACCCAGTAGTCCCTGTTTCGCAGCAGGTACTTGAGGATGTCCAGATATGCCATCACCGCCAGGAATGCAAGCAGGGTGAATATGATGAAATACTTCATTCCCGCCGCATAGGTCTCATGGGAGTTCTTGTCCCTCGATGAGGCGAACACTATGGGTTCGTAGGCATAGCGGAAAGCCTGGGTTATCATGGCCATTATCATGGCGATCTTGGTTGCCGCACCGTAGATCCCGAGCTGGACCGTGGCGTCAGGCCCGTTGTAGACTTTCGGGAAAATGATCTTGTCCGCAGTCTGGTTCAGGATTCCTGCGATACCCAGGATGAGCATGGGCCAGGTATAGGAGAGCATCCTACGAAGGAGACTGCTGTCAAGTCCCGCCCCTATCCCTGCGATCTCCTTACCGAAGAACAGGGTCATGAAAGAGGTGCAGAAGACGTTTATGTAGAATACATATCCTACGCCGATGGTGGGGTCATAGACCTTGGAAAGAGCGCTACCCGGGGTCCAGACTTTGGGGAACACTACGAAGAACAGAAGGTTCAGGGCAATGTTGAGGACTATGAAGCCAAGCTTCAGGGATGCGAACTTCACTGCCTTGCCCTGGTACCTGAGGTATGAGAACAGGATTGCCTGGAAAGCATCTATCGCAACGGTTATGGCCATCACCATGACCCAGGACCCGTGGTCCGCATAGCCCATCCACGAACTTATGGGTCCCAGGAACACACAGACCAGGACAACGAAAAGGGCCGCCACCGCCCCTACCGATATGAGGGACGTGGAGAAGACTTTCTTCGGGTCTTCACCTTCCTTGTTCGCGAAGCGGAAGAATGTAGTCTCCATCCCGAAAGTGAGGATGACCAACAGAAGTGCCGTGTAGGCATACATGTTCGTGACGACTCCGTACCCTCCGCTCGCCGCAGTGAAAGTAGCGGTGTACAGGGGGACCAGGAGATAATTGAGGAACCTCCCGACTATGCTGCTTACTCCGTATATGGCGGTATCCTTCGCCAGGTTCTTCAGGCTTGCCATTTTCTTTCTTTGTTCTTGTTCAATGATTTCCCGCTCCCCCGCCTCCTAGCCAAGCAGGGCCTTTATGCTGGATGCGACATGTCCTGGCAGGATGATGTGATGGTTGCCGATGGGATCCGTCAGGAAATAGCCGGTGTCGTCAAGATGAATGACCACCTGGGTACGGCAGAGATTGGGATCGGACTGGTTGCGAAGAAGGGTTCCTTCCGCAACGAAGCAGCGGGACAGGTCCCCGCTTACCTTCAGTACCGTCACCTCTCCTTCCCTGAGGTGTCCCCTTATTCCCACGCCGATGCCCGACTCGAAATGGGTATCGTAGGTGTACCTTGTAACCATGTCCAGGGGAATTGTGCAGTGGGCAAAGATCACCTCACCGGTCTCGGGGTTGATGGAGGAAGGATTGGCCTGGAACCCGCTCACTCCCGTGACAGCCCTCCCGATGGCCATGCTCAGAAGGGCAGGCACATCCCCCTCGCATCCTGCCAGGAAGCCCTGGGAATTGATTTTGGCTAGGGCGAAGCAGCCGGTGTTCCTCACAGTAGTGAGAAGGTCAAAGCACCTGAGCGTGAAGCCGTCCAGATTATGCCTCGCCATCACCCTCTTAAGTGAATCGTAGATCCTGTATGCCCCCGTGGCAGCGCCCTGCACCTTCGGGGCGGCGGAGAACAGCTCCGTTCCGAAAGCTATCCTTGCAGCCTGGTCATCATGGGGAACCGTTGCAATCTCACCAAGGAGTTCAGTCATGGGGATATCCACAAGCTCTATCCCGAGCTTGGTCCTTACCGCAGCATAATCGGCTTTCGAGGCTATGAGCCAGTCGGAAGGGGCCCCTATCACACCGAGACGAAGGGAGGCGAGCCTCTTCCTGGCTATTTCCGTAGCCTCAAGAGTACGGATGCGGGAAGCAATGAAAGACGGACTTCCATGGATGATTTCCCCGGGAAAGCCCTTGGACCGGAGATACGAGAGAATCTCCATCGAGGCCGCAAGGGAATTGCTCATCCCGGAAGTCAGGAGATACACAGGCTGGCGGGATGCCCTCTGGATCTGTGGCAGCAGAGGCTTGAAAAGCCCTTCGGTACCGCCGGTCCTCACGAAAATGAGGTCAAGGTCGGACTGCCCGTAAGTCGAGAAGTCCTCACCTTTCATTGTATAGTCAAATCCAATGGATGACAGGAATTTCCTGGAAGACTCATCCAGGACCTGCTGGTCGTGGAGAGAGGATGTTAGAGTGTAAACTGAAATCATTTCCTTGAGAAAAGTGTATTGTGCAACGCAAAGATAGAAAAAAGATGGCTTACTGAGGACAGGACAAGTGTGGCCGGTATAAAAAACGAAGAAGGGAAGGAGCTCATTTGCTTCTTCCCCTTACACACACACTATAAATAGTACGATTGGCACACATCGACACCACTACGGTCATTTCCCAACGCCCCAGGGGTCGGTTTTCTTCAACAGAAAAAGGTTAGTTTAGCTGATAAATACGATTTCTGTTGCTAATACAACTTAATTTCATCAACACACATCTTAAAGATGCCGAATGTTGTCGAAATGTTGCACGAGAATGAAAAAAAAATTGATTTTTATTCACATTTTTTCGTACAGCCGTTGTAGCCAATGCTTTAGCAAGGGCTTCGCAATTTGATTATCTTGTTTTTTCTTGGGGATCGGGCCCCTGGTGGGGCATACGGGCGGGAGGTAGAACCTTAAATGCCATTTTGGAGGGCGCCCCTCCTACATCAGTCCACTCATCGAGAATATCCACTGTTGGATATCATCGAACCACTGCTGCAGAGTCATGGTGCAGGAGTCACTGATGAACGTTTCGTTGAGGTAGTCCATTCTGGAGTGCTGTGCCTCGGCGACAAGAAAGTCCTTTATGATTGCAACCTCCTCTCTGAGTGCGACGAAGGCAGGGTGAATTTCATTCTGGCACTGGTAATAACGAAGAGACTGGAGAGAGGGATCGGTGCCTATGGCAGCCATGATGGACTGGATGCAACTGTCAGCCTTTTTCACATGGTCCAGAATAAAAGAAGGAATCATGAGTATCTCTTCCGTCTTGAAAACAAAAAACACAAAAGAAAAGGGACTGTGAGGTGGCAAGTATCAACAAAGGCGGCGACGTAATGCCTTTGTTGGATGCTGCCATACTATCAAGGTCTACCACAACCTCTCTAAAATGCCAGAACAAAAAACAATACTCCACCGCCAGATTGTATGCGCGTACGACGGTGTGTCGTATTGCAAGCAAAGAGGTTGTGGAGCACAGCTTCTGCCTTTAGATATATAAAGTGGTAGTTTTGATAGTGGCCAAAGCAATGCCCTTCAGAACAATGGATTTCTCCCACTGTCCAAGTGCAAATTTAAACAAAAAAGCCGACTTGATACTTCAAGTCGGGACATTAATGATCAACAATCTCTCCTTGTGGTGTATAAACTTCGGGAGGGAAGTGTAAACCGTCATGATTGTCACAAGGCGTATCTTGACATGGCAACGGGAGAAACACCCATTGCCGGGTCAAATGGGAGATATTTGTAATATCAATATTAAAACAAAGAGTCAGTATACAAAAAAATCGGCCCCTTGGATATCCAGAAGGCCGAATTAAGTCAATCAAGGTGGAGATAAAGAGATTCGAACTCTTGACCCCCTGCTTGCAAAGCAGGTGCTCTACCAACTGAGCTATACCCCCGAAATTTACCTATGGTAGTAGTCCCTGGCAGAGTTGAACTGCCGACCTCCACATTATCAGTGTGGCGCTCTAACCAACTGAGCTAAGAGACTATGTAGAAAAGATAAGTACAAAAAACATATGGTCTCAAGCGTCCAGCGTCAAGGCACGCTCCAAAAAGGAGGTGTTCCAGCCACACCTTCCGGTACGGCTACCTTGTTACGACTTAGCCCCAATCACCGGTTTCGCCCTAG
>CAJOLJ010000033.1 GCA_905235445.1 uncultured Bacteroidales bacterium | reverse complement strand
GTGCTTAATTGCCCTTTCATGTTCCCGCAAAGGTTCCTCTCCTACTTTTGCCATCAGCATTGTCGAAGTAGAATAAACCTTTCCGGATATGAAAGCGTCTGTATCTCCATTCTCACTGGGTTCTTCCCTTCCGGGAAGGACAGTGCTTTGCGCCCTGGTGTCGGTGTGCCTGCTTGCTGTCTCCTCCGTCCCTTCCTTCTCCCAGGTGAAAAGGATTGCATGTGTCGGGGCCAGCATAACTGAGGGGTACGGGACCGGGGACCCTTCAAGGAACTCCTATCCGGCACAGCTCTCGGGGATGCTCCCTGAAGGCTACGAAGTGCGTAATTTCGGGGTGAGCGCTACGACTATGCTTCGTCACGGGAACTATCCCTACTGGAAGCATGGACGCCTCGGGGAGGCCCTCTCTTACGCCCCGGACATTGTGCTCCTGGACCTTGGCGGGAATGATTCGAAACCGATGAATGAACCCCTGCTCGCAGGGGAGTTCGCCGAGGACACGGAGTTCATGGTGACCCTATTCCGCTCCCTTCCCTCCAGGCCCAGGGTGATCCTCCTGACCCCTACGGCTTTCTTCGATACGGGGGACAGCGGAATCAGTGACGATGTGTGCCTTAGGGAAGTCTGTCCGCAGCTGTACAAGGCTGCGACCTCGCTGGGGGCGGAGGTCCTGGACATGTACCCTGTCCTGGAAGGCAGGGCGGACCTTGTCCCTGACGGGATTCATCCGGGAAAGGAGGGGTCGAGGCTGATGGCGGAAAAGATTTGCTGGTATCTGAATGAATACCCCTGTGCTCCCGCATCTTTCATGACAATAGACGGGATGGCTGACAACCCGTTCATAACCCACCTCTATACCGCAGACCCTTCGGCCCATGTCTGGGATGACGGCAGGTTGTATGTGTATGCCTCCCATGACATAGACCCTCCACGGGGCTGCGACCTCATGGACCAGTACCATGTCTTCTCCACCGATGACATGATAAACTGGACGGACCACGGTGAAATCCTCCGAGCTTCCGATGTCCCCTGGGGACGCAAGGAAGGTGGGTTCATGTGGGCACCTGACTGTGCATACAAGAACGGGAAGTACTATTATTATTTCCCGCACCCGTCGGGGACCCATACGGGGTCCACGTGGAAGATCGGCATTGCCGTATCGGATAAGCCTGCCTCCGATTTCAAGGTGGGAGGGTACATAAAGGATGTCCCCCCGTACATAGATCCCTGCGTGTTCGTGGACGATGACGGGCAGGCGTACCTCTATAACGGGGGCGGCGGACACTGCTACGGAGGGAAGTTGCACTCCTCCATGACCCGTCTCCGTGGCAAGATGGTCCCGATGGAGGGGCTGGAGGATTTCCATGAAGGGACATGGGTGCACAAGTACAACGGCAAGTACTACCTTTCATATCCCGACAACTACATAGATCCCGAGGGAAGGCAGTACAACAGGATGCACTATGCCATGAGCGATTCCCCCCTGGGGCCTTGGGAGTACAAGGGCATCTTCCTCGAGGCTACCGACTGCGACACTTCCCACGGGAGCATAGTCCAGTTCAAGGGGCAGTGGTACCTGTTCTATCACTGTTGCCGCCTCTCCCACATGGGCAATCTTCGCAGCATCTGCGTGGACCGTCTCTACTACAATGAGGACGGGACCATTCGCAAAGTGCACCAGAGGCATCGGAGCTTCGAGCCAAGGAAATAGCCCTCCCTTTCACTCTTCCAGCTTTGGACAGGCAGGAAAGTAGGGGAGTGCGAATAAAGAATAAACATACTGAGCTAACAGTTTTTTGGTTGTCTGTTGGTAAAAGTATCCATATGTGGCCCCCGTTATTAGGGTTTATTGTTGGGGGACGGATACTTGAAGTGGAAAAGTCCTTTCCACGGACCCGGGTGGGAGAGATGACATTATCCCACCCCGTCCACTCTTCTCACCCCCGCCGTGAGGCGACGGGTGAGGGGTGGGGTCCAAAATCCCGGTTGAAAAATGCTTCCCACATCGGAGGAAATCCCTCTTTTCTTGTGTAACTTGCAGGGCATTTTCACCGGGAGGCTGATGGGAATGTTTTTACAATAGCACTATCATATAATAATTATGAGTATCTCCACTCGAACCATCCTGTCGGCGGCAGTCGCGCTGTCGCTTCTTCCTTTTGTAATGTCCTGCAACCCCGAAGGTGCCAAAAAGGACCCGGTGGATTACGTGAACCCCTATATCGGGAACATCAGCCATCTGCTTGTGCCCACTTTCCCCACCGTCCAGCTGCCCTCTTCGATGCTGAGGGTCTATCCCGAGAGGGCTGACTACACTTCCGAGTATGTGGGAGGGCTTCCCATCATAGTGACCAATCACCGCGAGAGGTCGGCTTTCAAGCTCGTTGCCACATCCTCGGAGCCGCTGCTCCCAGGGAAGAAGGTCTCTTGGGACCATGAGCACCTGACCCCTTACGGGTTCGACGTGGACCTGGAGGACGGCGCTGTCCATGTCTCCTATGCCCTCTCTCACCAGTCGGCCGTGTATGATATCACATTCAGGGACGGCCACGGTACCATAATGCTCTCCAGCGGCAACGGGGCCGTGAGCATCACCGAGGACGGGTCGATGGCGGGATACCAGGTCGTAGACGGGGAGACTAAGGTCTATGTGTACATGCAGTCGGAGGGCCAGCCCGCTTCGGTGGGACGCCTGCACCGGGGCAGGATGGCGGAGGGGATGAGTGACTCGGGGCGTGACGCTACCGTCCTCATGACCTTCGAGGAGCCCCATGTGCGTCTGCGCTACGGTGTGTCATTCATTAGTCAGGAACAGGCCGCAGCCAACCTTTCCAGGGAGATGGACTCATACGACGTGAAGAAAGTCGCCGCAGCGGGGCGCAAAATCTGGAACGAGGCCCTTTCCAAACTGGAAGTGAAAGGCGGGACACAGCAGCAGAAGACCGTGTTCTACACTTCATATTACAGGACATACGAGAGGCCCATCTGCATGAGCGAGGACGGAAGGTACTGGAGCGCTTTTGACAACTCGGTGCATGAGGACAACGGAGTCCCGTTCTACAATGACGACTGGATCTGGGACACCTACAGGGCCGCCCATCCGCTGAGGACCCTGCTTGACGTACAGAAGGAGGAGGATATCCTCGCCTCGTTCGTCCGTATGGCCCACCAGAACGGACGTGACTGGGCCCCTACGTTCCCCGAGGTGAACGGGGACTCCCGCAGGATGAACTCAAACCACACTGTCGCAACGTTTGCTGACGCTCTCGTGAAAGGCCTCAAGATAGATACGACGGACGTGTATAAGATATGTGCGAAAGCCCTTACGGAGAAGACCCTGGCCCCCTGGTGCGGGAACCCCGCCGGGGAGATTGACCGCTTCTTCTGGGAAAACGGCTATCTTCCCGCCCTTCGGGAGGGAGAGAAGGAGACGGACCCCAATGTCCATCCTTTCGAGAAGCGTCAGCCCGTGGCCGTCACTCTCGGTACCGCATACGACTGCTACTGCATGGCGATTATCGCCGATGCCGCACGGCAGCTTCCCGCGGGAGTGTATTTCAGGGAGCACTCGCTTGACTACAGGAACGTCTTCAACGGCAGGACCGGCTTCTTCCATCCCAAGGACAGCGAGGGAAACTTCATCGAGCCCCTTGACTACAGTTTCCCCGGGGGCATGGGCGCCCGTGAATACTATGACGAGAACAATGCCTGGGTCTACAGGTGGGATGTCCAGCACGGGATAGATGACTTGATCAGTCTCCTGGGAGGCCCCGAGGCCTTCGTAAGGAAGCTGGACGAGATGTTCGCCACCCCTCTCGGGCGCTCCAAGTTCGAGTTCTTCGCCAAGCTTCCGGACCATACCGGCAACGTGGGGCAGTTCTCGATGGCAAACGAACCGTCCCTTCACATACCTTATCTGTACAACTATGCGGGTGCGGCGTGGAAGACCCAGAAGAGGGTCCGCCAGCTTCTGGACACCTGGTTCAGGGACGACCTCATGGGGGTCCCGGGGGACGAGGACGGAGGCGGCATGACTTCCTTTGTGGTATTCTCCTCCATGGGACTATATCCCGTCACCCCGGGAAAGCCCGAGTACACGATAACAAGTCCCCTCTTCGAGGACGTGAAAATGCACCTTTCATCAGGAAAGACCTTCCATGTGATTGCCAAAGGCTCCTCTAGGGACAGGAAATACATCCAGGGCGCTACGCTTAACGGCAAGCCACTGGCCTCTCCTTTCATCTCCCACTCGGACGTTATGGCGGGAGGAACCCTCGTCCTTGAAATGGGAGAGGAGCCCTCGAAGCTTTGGAGCCGATAGTGGCACCCTCCCTGCGACAACCAATAACACGCTATACAGATGAGAAAGACATCGACATTATGTAAAACCACCCTTTGCCTGGTCCTCTCAACGGTGGGTCTTCTCTGCACGGTAGGGTGCAAGGAGCAGACACTGAAGACTTCTCCCACCGGGGTCAGCATCAAAGCGGACCCTTGCCGGCTGGATGTCCTCTTTTACGGGGAGGACATAGTAAGGGTAGTGAAGTCCCCGCTCACAGGGAAAGCAGACCTCGCTGAGAGCTTTTCCGTAGTGGCAAGGCCACGCAAAGTCGCTTTCAGTGTTGACAACCCTTCAGAAAAAGTGGTCGTCCTTTCCACCTCGGCACTCAAGGTCGAAGTGGACCTTGCTACCGGCGGGGTAGAGTTCAAGAAAGCTGACGGAACCCCTCTGACCTCAGAAGTCCCATCTTCCATGACCCTGGCGGCAGGGGAGTCGGATGGACCTGTGGCACAGGCCTTCTGCGTTGATGCGGAAGAGCCCCTATACGGCCTTGGCCAGCACAAGGGTCAGGGCATAGACTGGCACGGAAAGTCCCTGCATCTTGAGAACGTCAATACCGAAGTCGCAATTCCAATTGTGAACTCACCCAAGGGCTATGCCATATTCTGGGACAACTATTCTCCCACCGAGTTCGCATCCAAGGACACGGAGTGGAGCATGACTTCCACCAAGGGAAATGAGGTGGGCTACTACTTCATGTACGGCGGCACCCCGGAGGGGGTAATCGGGAAAATACGCACCCTTACGGGACATGTTCCCATGAACTCCCTATGGACCTTCGGGTTCATGCAGTCCAAGGAAAGATACGCTTCCGCCGAGGAACTGGTAGGTGTGCTTGAAAAGTACCGTGAACTGCAGGTCCCCATCGACGTTGTCATCCAGGACTGGCAGTACTGGGGAGAGGAGGACAGGGAGAAGGGACACTACCTGTGGAACGCAGTGCAGTTCCTGAACCCCAAGTACCCGGACCCGAAGGGCATGATGGAGAAGATACACTCGATGGGTGCTCACTCACTGATTTCAGTGTGGCCGTCCTTCGGTAAGCAGACGGATATCTTCGCCGCCCTCCAGAAAGAGAACCTGCTTCTTGACATAGAGACCTTCCCTCCTGGAAACGGGGTCAAGGTCTACGATGTCTGGAACCCCCGTGCCAGGGAGATATACTGGAATTACATGAAGGACAATATCTGGGATGCCGGACTGGACGGATGGTGGCTCGATGCCACTGAGCCGGAGCACCATAAAGTGAAGCCTGAGGACTATGACATGAAGACTTCGGGGGGCACTTTCGCCCAGGTCCGGAACTCCTTCCCCATCTATTCCGTCGGGGGAGTCTATGACGGACAGAGAAGCGTAAGTGACGAGAAGAGGGTCAATATCCTCACAAGGTCCGCCTCCACCGGGCAGCAGCGCTACGGCTCCCACGTCTGGAGCGGGGACCTCGAGTCCTCCTGGAAGGTTCTGCACGAGCAGGTATCCGCAGCCTTGGGCCTGTCCCTTAGCGGCATCCCCTACTGGAACTCCGACATAGGCGGGTTCTTCTCCGCCGGGACCTATCCCAAGGGGACATCTGACCCCGAGTACAGGAAACTGTATGTCAGATGGAACCAGTTCGGGGCATTCTGCTCGATGATGCGTTCCCACGGGACCAATATCCCCCGGGAAATCTGGAGGTTCGGCCGTCCCGGGGACAAGGACTTCGATGCGGTCCTCAAGTCAATCAACCTCCGTTACCGCCTGCTTCCCTATACATACTCCACTGCCTGGGATGTCACCTCCAATGACGGGACCCTGATGAGGGCGCTCATGATGGACTATCCCACCGATCCCAAGTCCCTATCCGAGGACGGTGAGTTCCTCTTTGGCCACAGCATCCTTGTCTGCCCCGTCTTCAGGGAGGATGACAAGGTGGACATCTACCTTCCCGAGGGGAAGTGGGTGAACTTCTGGGACGGCTCCTCTATTAAGGGAGGAGTGTCCTTCAGCCGCACCGCTCCCTTCGACGAGATTCCCCTGTACGTAAAGGCGGGGTCCATCATCCCTGTAGGTCCCTCTGTCCAGTACACGGACGAGAAGCCTTGGGACAGCCTGCAGATAAGGGTCTATCCCGGTGCGGACGGCTCCTTCACCCTGTATGAGGACAGCGGCGAGGGTTACGGCTATGAGAAGGGGGAGTATTCGACTATAGATTTCAAGTGGGACGACGCTGCCTCCACTCTCACCATATCCCCTCGCAAGGGAACCTATCCCGGTGCCCTGCATACGAGGGATTTCAGGGTAGTTGCAGTGCGGGAAAACTCGGCTACGGGACTTGATAACATTTCCTGCGACTACAAGGTCGAGTATGACGGTAAGGGGGAAGTCAAGGTGAAGCTGCAGAAATAGCCTAACCTCACTCCAAACTGAGTTACGGTTAATTCCACGGTCGGGACCATGTGTGTCCCTTCCGTGGATTTTTCCATAGTTTGCGTTTCTTGCTTACAAGATGACCGCAAAAGCGGAGTTGTACAGGGCTAAACATCTAAGTGTTCGGCAAGCCTCACGATCAGTTCGCTCACCGAGATTCCCAGTTCCTTTGCCCTGTCCACCAGTTTCTGCTTCACCTCGGGCGGGATGGAAACGCCCAGCATCACCCTTGGGGAATCCCCCTTGGGCTTGCGTCCCGCACCTTGGCGAGAACCGCCCCAGCTTGATTTGTTCTCTTCCATAATTGATAGATATTTGTGTCCGTTTACTTCCTGGCCGATAATCCATATGGCTTGCAGGCCCCCTTTCCCGTCACCTCATGGATGCCATTGCCAAGTTACGAATGATATTTGAATCAACAAAAACAATTCAGGTGTTTTTAAGTTTCTGCCTGTGATTTATTTTGGTGCTAAATTGATTTTCAGCAACTTTAATAAATTAGCTTAAGACTAAATTTCGAACCTGTTTGGGGTATAACTAACTGAATACAGGTTGGTTCTCTAGATAAGTTCGTGTTTTTCGGATTCGCATAAGGGAAGAATATCGGTAAAAAGGATGAACGAACCTCTCGCTTGCAATCATTGCAAAGGCCATGTCCTGGACTGGTAACTGTGTACATTTGTTCAGTTGCCATCCCCTGAGTCCGTATTCGGGGACAGAGGTGACACCAAACTGAATTTAAGTGTATACGTTATGGCCTTAGCATTAGCTTTGATTTTCGATTTTCTAATCGCCGGTCTCTTGGGCGCCAAGCGGGAGATCGGTTTCGTATGGAGTTTCGTGGCATGCCTTTTCCTCTCTCCGCTCATAGGTATCATAATTACCCTTGCTTCCGATAAACTTCCACCTCAGGAAGAAAGCGAAGGCGGTACGCAACAAGAGGTTTCGGAAGTCCCTGCAAATTTGGAAGTCTCTGAGTCTTCACGGGAAGTAGCAGGGGATGTGGAGATTATTGCCCAGGAAAATGGCCTGCAAGCCGATGGCCCGGAAGGGGATCAGTGTCCCGGTCCAGAAAACAACCCTTAAGGTATGGAGGACAAAGAATCCACCAACAGACCGATACTCTCATCGGGAGCAGGGACTATCATAGTACTTGCCGTCATCTTTCTGATAATAGGCATTGTCAGGGGTGTCTTGTCCGCGCAGGTGGAAAAAGCTGCAGATCAGGTCATGGATTATATGGGAATGAACCCTTCCGGCATACCTGTGGATGAAACGTCATTCCTTGGAACCGAACCCATCACTTATAAGGAAGTGTCCTTGAAAATACCCAAGGGCTGGACTTATGAGGGGAAAGTTTTGGAAAATGGCCTTGTACATCAGATTTATATGGAATCAAGTGACCTTGACAGCGTCACTCTGTCATGGGTAATCAATACAGCCCAACTCTCGAATGAAGAGTACGCACAGATATTGTATGATACCATTGATGAAGCATGGAGCATTGACTACACAAATGGTATTGTTCCGATGGACTATTTTGGGGATGAAGCCTATGGGTTTGATCTCGTCGCCACCAATCTTGGGTTCAAATACTTTGGCAAGTGCTTCACTTTCAGGAAAGGGGGATATCTCTTTTCTGAAATGAGATTTAGCGAGTTGAGAAGCCATCTGGGAGATAGGTTCAATTTCATCGAGGAGACCATGGAAGTCCAGTAGGTCAAGTAGAGGAGACAGACAGATGACAAAAAGGTTCAGGATACTTATAGCCCTTCTCGCATGTGCCTTTGTGCTTATCGGGTACAGCGCCATTTCAGTAAACCTCGGACTCAGGAATGGCGGGGGATATTTGCTTCTCATCCTCCTTTTCACCCTTCTCGGGGGAATTTGGAGGGCGATTGTAAATCCCAGGGCAGACAAAGACAAGAATGATATGAGGGAGTCTGAAAATGATTCCCCCGTGCACTTATCGGCGGATGAGGGCTCGAAGAAAAGCGCAGTTCAGGTGCCCGTCAATGACAACCCAAGGCGGGGATCCTCTCTTGAGACCAAGGAACAGGGGGAGGCAAAGGCTTCATCACAACCACTCTCCTCGGATTATCATACGGTCTTGAAGGTGATGCTCATTATCATTATGGCTGTAGGAGTCTTGATAATGATGTTCCAGTTCATCAATGACATGATTTGGGAAAACTATACACGGGGAGCGATTAGGTTCCTTTTGGCCTTGCTTACTTTCGCAGGATTCATTTTACTTTATCTCAAGAAGTTCATGGGTTTTCTCATCATTGTCGCAACCCATCTCTTCGGTATCATTTATAGTGCCTTCATGCACGCTCCCGATATCGGGGCGGTGATAATCGCCGCAATATTCCGGCTGTCGTTGGTTTCCGCACTACTCTTTATCAAGAAGGACAGGGTGTCTGGGTGGCGGATTCTGCTGATCCCTTATAGAGATACTTTCAAAAAACTAAGACTCGATATACCACTCCACCCGCTCATAAAGGTTGACGCTGTAGATGACGGTAAGAAGGATACACTCAAATGCGACATCGATTCAAACTCAAAGATTTAATGGATATGCAACACTCGAAACTGATAATCTTCATCCTTGTTCTGGCTTTTTCTCCCATGTCGTTGAAAGCACAGGATGAGGTCCAGACCTACCATATCGGAAATATCTTTTCCCTGGATATTCCGGTTACCATGACATTGAGAGATACAAGCACTCCCGAGGGGCGGGCTACAGACAGGAGGATATATTCCAACGTGGCTCGATATGACAGGTCCTTTCCAGACTGGAGATATGCTTTCATCCCTACGGAAACGGTTCCCTCGGGTATGTACGCAAGGATTCTGGTGTCTGTCAAGAGGCAGAATTCCATTACCCAGAAAATGGTAAAAGAGGCCTCCAAGGAAGATGTCATAAAATTAGGGGAGACTACCAGGAAAGAAATGGAATCCGCCAAGATGGAAATCGTAAAATGGACCCCTGCGCAGAAGAAGGTCATTGACGGGAAATATTCTATTGTGATCAATTATGAAAGAAAGGGGTTAAACGGGAATGTCCATGTCGAAAGCTATCTGTTCTACCTCTCGGATAAGCAAGTTGAGGTAACTATCAGCTACCGCACATCGGAATCCTATTACTGGGCTTCGGACTTCAGTCGGGTACCGCAGTCATTCAAGTTCTGATTTCCCGGTACAGCATACTGACTGGTTTTTCCGGCACATTTTTGACGCAACGAAACAGTTGCCTTCTTTTAGGGGACCACCTGGTAGGTGAGTCCTTTTTTTGGGGTTGACAGGCCTCTTGCATTTGGATTAACGGAGCAGTTGTGGGATTATGGCATTTCATATAGGGGAATAGGTGTATTTCACACACTTTCTGATTGTTACAATTATTTCCCGCTTAACGGTACGAAACGATTAAAAAGGAATTAATTCGCATTTTAATACCCCCGTTAATACGCTTTTCCCTAGGTCATTAACTGAACAATGCGACATTTGTTGCAACGTTTTAGGAGAATTGTCCCTAATGAGGGCTATACCTTTGACAGGACAACAACACTTTTACCAAAATAATCAACTATTACATTATGAGAAACCATTTCATCAGTGCGGTCCTTATCGCTGCCATGGCTCTTCCTTGCTTCATGGCTTGCGAGAACAAGGAAATCCAAGATCTCGGGAGGCGCGTCGACGCTCTCGAAGGTGCATGGTACCAGGTCCAGGAGGACCTCAAGGCTGCGGTAGTTACCGGAGCAACCATCGTTAATGCCAGCCAGCAGGGCGACATCTGGACCCTCGTGCTGAGCGACGGCAAAGTCATCACCATCAACATGGCTTCCAACCAGAGCCAGGGTTCGAACGTTACCGTCGTTGAGACTGCCGATGCTTTCATCATCACTGTGAACTCCAACTCCTACACCATCCCCAAGGTGTCCAGCGCAGCTGTGAATTCCCTCGTATTCGCTGACATCTATGGTGACGGCAAAGTCATCGTGACCGATGAGGGCGGCGTGGCTTATTTCCTTGCCACTCCTTCCTTCCAGGCTTCCGAAGCCACTTTCGCCATCGCTGACGCCCGCGAGATCGAGACCCGTGCCGGTGACAACCTCTTCAAGATCGAGAGCGCCGAGAATGACGGTGACCTCATCAAGGTTGCCATCAAGGCCATAAGCGCAGAGTCCCAGAAGAACTACACCGTAGCCCTCAAGGTCACTGTCCAGGGTACCACCATCTCCTCCAACTACTTCACCGTGGCCGTGGGTGAGAACAACTTCGAGCCCGAGGCTCTCGAGGATCCCGTCTTCGCTGACGGCATCGATGCAGTGTCCCTAGGAACCGGTATCGCCAGGGCACAGCTTCCTGACGACAAGGCCGACTTCCTCGGAACCTTCAATTTCAAGGATCTCTTCCAGAACCTTCCTTCTAACGCTACCTTCCAGCTCGGCCCCATCGAGGAGCAGAACGCCCAGGCCCAGAACCGCTACGACTTCTTCGCCAGCTGCCTCGCTTCCGACGGAACCTGGACAATGCAGGGCCGTCCCGGCAACTCCGCTTACGATCCCGAGAATGACGGACTCCTTGTGTACGTCCTTGTCAACGACCAGATCAAGCACAAGATCTACTGGAAAGTCTACGATCCCATCAGGGAGGCTTTCGCAAATTACGACAGGGCTGACGGCAACCCTCTGTTCAACGGCGACATCCAGGGCGTATGCCCCGAGGTTCCCGTGGCACAGCACATGGAGTACAGGCCTATGGTTCCCGCAGGCGTGAACAAGATCGGTTTCATGTACCTGTTCATGAATGCAACTCCCGGTGAGGAGAACGACTTCCTGTGGTTCCAGCACGGTGACGCCCCCAAGACCATCGAGAAGATGCAGAACCTGGAGGTTACCGCATTCGAGCCCGGTGACATCATCTACAATGACGGTGAGAACCTCGCTCTCGGCGAGCTCGGACAGAAGATGGCCCGCCACAGCCGCGGCATCTGGTGGCAGAGCACCCAGCCTTCCATCGTCTCTTCCCAGCGTGACAACCTGAACGACGAGCAGAAGCAGGCCGTCAAGGACACCTATCATGTCGAGTGCAACGGTGAAATCATCAACGGTTATGACGGAAACGGCGACGCCAATGACTTCCTCAACTCCGTCGGCGCAGGCATCGATCCCGCAGGTTACTTCGTGACCGGCGAGAGCTACACCGGAACCGCCTTCCGCTTCGGCGTGGGTCTGCGTTACGAGTACGCTTACGGCCAGCTCAGGATTCCCGATTGGCATCTCATGTACATCTTCTTCAACCGTAGGGTAGCTCCCGAAGGAGCTGTTGATCCTCAGCCCAAGTAATAGTAAAGGCTTCGATAAGCAGCGCGATTATTTTCTGCGTGGGAAAGGGGAAGGAGGAACTCCTTGAACCTTTGCCCTCCCTCCCCTCCACGTCAGTGCAGCACTTCCTTACATCCGTTACATTTATACTTGGCAACATGAAATTCAAACTTTCACATCTTATACTGACCATCCTGCTGGTGATACTTCCCGCAGCCCTCAGTGCCCAGAACCGTACCGTGAAGGGACGGGTCTTGGACGACGGCGGGGAGCCGCTGGTCGGGGCGGGCGTCATGGTCCGGGGTACGACCCGGGGCACTATGACCGACCTCGATGGAAAGTTCGAGATAAGCGCCTCCCCCCAGGAGAGCCTTGTCATATCTTTCATCGGGTTCGAGGATGTGGTATGCAGTGCATCTCAGACAGATCTCACGGTTACCATGAAGGGCAACGCCAACTTCCTCGAGGAGACCGTGGTCGTCGGTTATGGAGTGCAGAAGAAGGCCACCCTCACGGGCGCAGTCTCGGCCATCAACCAGAAGGACATGGTCATAACCAAGAACGAGAATGTCGTGAACATGCTCTCCGGAAAGGTGCCCGGACTGAGGATCTCCCAGAGGTCCGCCCAGCCTGGAGAGTTCGACAACGCCATCGACATCAGGGGTATGGGTACCCCGCTGTTCGTGGTGGACGGCATTCCCCGTGACCAGGGCTACTTCTCCAGGATGGACTCCAACGAGATCGAGAGCGTCTCCGTCCTGAAGGATGCCTCGGCCGCCATCTACGGAGTGCGGGCTGCGAACGGTGTGATCCTCGTTACCACGAAGCATGGTCAGAGTGGTGCCGAAGGCTCCAAGTTCGACATCACCCTTTCCTCCAATTTCGGCTGGCAGAACTTCCTGTACGTGCCCGAGACCTCCGATGCCGCAACCCACATGATGCTCATCAACGAGAAGAACGTCTACGGCAACCTCAACGGCAACTACTGGCTCCGTGTCACCCCGAAGTACACCTGGGATGACATCATGACCTACAGCACCGGCAGGCGCCGCGGCACGAACTGGACGGACGAACTGTTCCGCAACAATGTCCCCCAGAGCCAGCACAACATCTCCGTGAACGGTAGTTCCGATAAGATCGATTACTTCTTCAACCTCGGTTACATGCAGCAGGAAGGCTCCTACAGGAGCGGTTCGCTGAACTACAACCGCTGGAACTTCCGCTCCAACATCGATGCCCGCATCACCAAGAGGCTCCGTACGACCCTCTCCCTGTCGGGTTACGCAGACGAGAAGAACCAGCCCATGACGACCATCTGGGCCGTCTACAAGAAAGGCTGGACCTATACTCCTTCGTCGCATCCGTGGATATTCGCTCCCACCGGGGGCCTTGTCCCGAACTACGACACGGAGTTCCTTGAGAACGAGAACCCCGCGGTCTCGACGGACAGCGCCTACTCGGGCTTCCGCCAGGAGAAGAGGTACAACTTCAACGGGTCCCTTGCCGTCACATACGATATTCCCGGTGTGAAGGGACTCAACGTCAAGGCTTTCGCAAGCTACGACTTCTCCACCACGAATAATTCCAGCTACACCCGCACCTACTACCTGTACACGAACCAGACCGGCAAGCTCGAGTCCCTCGTGCAGCAGAGCCCGGGCCAGGTGTACCGCGCCACCGATCCCGGCGAGGGTACGGTGATGCAGTTCTCCGTCAATTACGACAACAAGTTCGGTGACCACCACGTCGCTGCGATGGCCCTGTATGAGGAGACCTACAATAAGTGGGACAACTTCTACGCCCAGCGCAACACTGTCCTTGACAACCCCTACCTGTTCGCAGGTGAGGAGGATGACCAGAAAGGTTCGTCCTCGGGGCTCGGGGACATATCCAGGCGTGCCCTCATCGGACACCTCAACTATGACTACAAGGGCAAGTACCTGCTTGATTTCGCAGTGAGGCGTGACGCTTCCTCCCGCTTCCCCGAGGCCTCCCGCTGGGGAACCTTCCCCTCCGTGTCGGTCGGCTGGAGAATAAGCGAGGAACCGTTCATCCACAACAACTTCCCTTGGGTCACCAACATCAAGATCCGTGCTTCCTACGGTAGGATGGGAGACGACGGTTCCGCAGGAACATATCCTTCCATCTACACGGGCTTCAATATCGACAACAGGGTGCAGTGGTTCTACAACACTTCCCTTGTCACCGGTGTTACCCCTTCCGCCATCCCGAACCCGAACCTCACCTGGTACACGGCCGACACCTTCAACGTGGGTCTGGACCTGAACCTGTGGAACGAGAAACTCGGGGCTAAGTTCGAGTACTTCAACCGTCACCGTGACGGACTGCTCGCAACCGCAGCCACCGTGCTTCCCGGAACGGTCGGTGCCTCGATGCCCCAGGAGAACATCGAGAGCGACATGACCTTCGGCTATGAGATCGAACTCACCCACCGCAACCGCGTCGGGGATGTCCGCTACGGTATCATAGCCCAGATGTCCGCAGCCAAGAACAGGTGGGACTACCACCTCGACTCCACCGCCGGCAACTCCATGGAGAACTGGCGCAGGGGCAATGTCTCCGGGCGCAACAAGGACATGTGGAGCACATTCGAGGAGGCAGGACGGTTCACTTCCTATGAGGAAATCCAGAATTTCCCCTACACAGGCGCGAACTACGGGCAGCAGACCCTCCCTGGGGACTACTACTACGAGGACTGGAACGGGGACGGTTTCATCAACGGGGAGGACAACCATCCCGTGGCCACCTACAATCTTCCCGTCTTCAACTACGGTCTCACCCTGAACGCCGAATGGAAGGGCATTGACATCTCCGTGAACTTCCAGGGTGCCGCAGGCGTGAACTCGCAGTACGACGAGGTCTTCACCGAGGTGGGTCCCTTCAATGGCGGCGCCGTCCTCTCGATGTACACCGACAGGTGGCATACCGCTTCCGTGAACGATGACCCCTGGAACCCCCACACCCAGTGGATAGAGGGTTACTACCCGGCGACGGGACACTCCTTCAACACCGGTACCACCGGCATCAAGGACGTCTCCTACTGCCGTCTCAAGACTGCGGAGATAGGCTACACCCTTCCTTCCAGGATATCGCAGTTCGCCCACATCAGGGAACTGAGGGTATACGTGAGCGGGTACAACCTCCTTACTTTCAGCGGTCTGAAGTACATCGACCCGGAAAGGCCAGGAGTCGCCGGAGGAGCCAGCACCAACTCGGTTCAGATCTACAATTACCCCGTCAACCGCACCATCAACCTCGGTGCCAATATCAAGTTCTAGAAGAAGGAGCCAACGAGTATGAAAAAGTTTAGTTTTATAGTTTTTATGGCTGCGGCCCTTCTCGGTCTTGGATCCTGCAATGAAATGAATCTGGAGCCCAAGGGCCAGCTTGACGAGGGTGTGCTGTTCAACTCAGAGTCCGGCGTGAGGAAGTATTTCACGATACTGTACAGTGACATGCCCATCGAGGACCTCTGCTACAAGTACGCGGGGGACGGCAAGGGCTATGTGAACTCCCGTTCCGCGGGTTGGCACACCGGCAACGTATGGGAGCCCCAGAAAGGTTACGGCTCGACCGTGGCCGCCGAGACTACCGGACGCGGAAACGACGACATGGGCGGACAGTGGGGCTACTGGCCTTACGACCGCATCCGTGACGTGAACGTGTTCATAAACAATTTCCCCGCCTACAAGGACTTCTACACCGAGGCCCGTTTCAACGAGCTCATGGCCGAGGCCCGCTTCATCCGTGCCTTCTACTACTTCGCCCTGGCGAAGAGGTACGGAGGGGTGCCCATCGTAGCCGAAGTGCAGGACCCTACCGCTGAGATCTCCACCCTGCAGCTTCCCAGAAGCACCGAGTACGACACCTGGATGTTCATCCACGATGACCTTCAGTTCGCCATGGACAACGGTGCGTCCGCAAGGACTGCCGACGCCCTTTCGAGGGGGTCCCGCTGGAGTGCCGCGGCACTGATGGCGAAGTCCATGCTGTGGGCTGCATCGGTAGCGAAGTACAACCAGTATACCGGCATTACCGGTGAGGCTACGGACGCAGGCCTGATGGGCATCGACCCTTCCTATGCGAAGGACTTCTACAAATACGCCTACGATGCCTGCAAGTTCATTTCCGACGGAGGGTTCACCCTTCACACCGGGGCTGACAAGGAGAAGGCCTACACGGAGATTTTCATAGCTGACTGCTCCGCCGACGAGGACATCTTCGTCAAGCATTACGGAAGCGACGTGGTGGTGAACTGGAACTCTGGGCTGTATTCCAGCTACGATTCCATGACCCTGCCCCTCGGGACCGGCCTGGCCCAGAACGTGGGCTGCGCCATCCAGGGAGTATGGGAGATGGTGAACCTCTACGAGCACCCGGCAATCAGCGTCGAGAACCCCGACGGTACCCATTCACCCATCTATTTCAACCGCCTGGAGGATTTCTGGGACACTCCCGAGATGGAGCCCCGCTGCAGGGCGAACTTCTTCTTCTCCGGCATGACGGAACCCGCCAGCGGAACCGTGATCGACATGCAGTCCGGCGTGTACAAGCAGTTCCCCGGAACCTGCGAGGACGCTGCCCCGGAGGATTCCAACGGTGAGAACGAGTACCACAAGGCCAACAGGGTCAGGGCTTCCCAGCCCGGAACCATCCAGGACGTAGGCGGCACTGCCTTCAAGATCAACGGTACCCATGGCTACGCCACCGGTACCGGAGACGAGGGATACATCTACACCGGCATCGGAGTGCGCAAGTACACCAACTACAACGCCCCCGCCGAGCAGCGTGCCCTCCACAAGAGCCAGCAGGGCTGGAAGGTCTTCCGTTATGGAGAGATTCTTGCAGACTGGGCTGAGGCTGCCTACGAGCTCGGACTCGAGACCGGGAGCGACGCCCTCAAGGCCGAGGCCTTCACCTATGTGAATGCGCTTCGTACCCGCGCTGGAGCCCATCCTCACGATATGGTCTCCGACCCCGAGGACATCGGAACCGAGCTGTACGGTTTCCCCGTTGACGAGAACCTGCAGTACATCCGCGACGAGCGCAAGAGGGAGCTGTGCATCGAGAACCAGGGCGAGTGGGACCAGAGGCGCTGGAGGACTGCCCACAGCATCTACCAGAATTTCTGGGTCCACACCTTGTCGGGCTACTACGTAATATCCGAGGGCAAGTACATCTACCTCAATGAGGCCAACCCTCACGGTCGTACCCTTACCTTCAACAAGATCAATTACTACGAGCCCATCCCTGGAGGGGAGATCAACAAGAACCCCAACCTTATGCGCAACGACGGTTATTGATACCCCAGATTATACGCGTTATCATGAAAAAGAGAACAATGACCATAGTGGCAGGCGTCCTGCTTCTTGCCGGAGTGTCCTGCATGGAGATAGATAACTTCGATGCCCCCGATTCCAAGATAGAGGGAACGATCATCGACAAGACGACCGGCAAGCCCTTCATCACGGACCACGGTACCTCGAGCATCCGCATCTGGGAAGTCAGTTATTCCACCAACCCCACGCCCCAGGACCTGGGTGTGCGTCAGGACGGGACCTATGCGAACACCAAGCTGTTCGCCGGGACCTATGACATGCTGCCCCGCAGCGGTGCCTGGTGGCCCTGCGACACGACCTACAACGTGAAGATAGGGCCCAAGGGGACGGTCCAGAACTTCGAAGTGACCCCCTATACCCATGTGGTGGATTTCGATGTGAAGATGGTCCCCGGTGGGGCGGACTCGCAGTACGCGCTTGAGTTCACCTGCCGCCTGGAGGCCCCCATCAAGGAGGGACTTCCGCAGCTTACCGAGATCAGGCCCTTCCTCAGCCTCAACAATCACTGCGGCAACGGGAACCACCTCGATTACTACTATACCAACACGTATAGGGTGAATCTCCGTGCGATGTGGGCCTCCCTGGACAAGGACGGCGACGGCTACACCGACAATACCTATACCATCACCTGCCCCGTGAAGAACGGGTACAAGTATTGGTGCAGGATGGGTGTGAAGTTCAACGATACTTACGAAAGCTGGAATCTCTCCGAGATTAAGGAAATCGAGATCCCGCAGAATTAATCAGATTTTCTCCTGTGGGGGAGAGGGGAACCCTCCTCCCCACTGGGGAAGAAAAAGCTACAGTTATGAAAGAACGCTCCATCAGGGCACACACTTTCCAGTCCTTCCTTAGAGGATGGGGGACTGCCCTTCTGGCATCCGCCCTTATAGTCCTCTCCTCCTGTGAACCCAAGGACCCGGAGATACCCGACAGGGTTGAACCGGATCCTCCCACTCCCGCAAAGGACGATTTCATCGATCCTCCCGTCACTCCCCGCAAGGACGGTGACCCCTACGATACATACAAGGGGCTCATCATGGCGGGCTACCAGGGATGGTTCGGCACTCCCGGGGACGGTTCGCCGATGACGGCGGTCCCCAACCAGGGATGGTACCATTACAGGGAGAGCGAACAGTTCAGGCCGGGTGTCCTTCGCAACTCCATCGATTTCTGGCCGGACATGTCCGAGTACGACAAGAAGTATGTCGTCGGGGACGGTGACGCCACCGGTTACTCCTCACCTTTCATCCTTCCAGACGGGAGCCATGCCTCCGTGTTCAGTTCCTACGATGAGAGCACGGTCATGACGCACTTCAAGTGGATGAAGCAGTACGGGCTGGACGGGGTGTTCATGCAGAGGTTCGTCGGCGAGATACAGGACCCCAAGCACAAGGACCACTTCGACAAGGTCCTGGACAACGCTTTCAAGGGTTCGGACACCTACGACAGGGCAATTGCGGTCATGTACGACATGGGCGGCGTGGTCCCTTCTTCCCCGTCGATGGCCGAGTCCATGGTGAAGGACGCCCAGGAACTGATGGACAAGTACGTCCTGAAGGACCGCTCCAAGCATAAATACTACCTCTACGAGAACGGCAAGCCGATGCTGGCCCTGTGGGGCATCGCCTTCAATGACTCCTCGCATCCCAAGCCAAGCTACCTCGAACCCTACATAGAGCAGCTCCAGGCCCAGGGCTGGGCCATAATGCTGGGCTGCCCTGCATACTGGAGGGTGGGCGGCAATGACTGCGTGAGCGGTGCGGAGCACACGAAGCTCCTTGACCTCATCAAGAAATGCGATGCCTTCATCCCCTGGTACGTCGGCCGCTACGGCTACGACAATTTCACCCAGGAGGACTGGCAGAGCAGGATAAAGAGCGACATCTCTACCGCTGCGAAGTACTCCACCGAGGGGCACAACGTCGTGTACGCCGAGCACATCTTCCCTGGAGGTTCCGACCGAAACATGCATCCCAACAACGGCTACCCCGACGGGGACCCCACCGGTACCGGCTTCCGCTACGGCGGGAAGTTCTACTGGTCGCAGTTCTACTATGACATCAAGCTCGGGGCCCAGGCCATCTACGTGGGGATGTTCGACGAGATTGACGAGGGCACGGCCATTTTCAAGCAGTGCACCCTCTCGAATCTTCCTTCCAATGTCCCGTACAAGAAGAATTCCGTGCCGACAAGCCCTACCTACGCCACGGATGACGACTACTATGTGACATACACAACATCGGGAAGCTACCGCATGAACTCCACGGAGCAGACCGGCACTTCGGTGGTCTGGAGCCGGACCGCCTCCTCCCTGGACATCAAGTTCCAGGGGATTGAGGACGACCTCGGGTCCGACTATTACCTGAAACTCACCGGGGCTGCCCGCCGGATGTTCCGTGGCGAGGACAAGATGTCCTCCTCCATACCCGCTTCCCTATAATCCTGACATTCTCACTTACAGATGAATCCTAGAAAATACATTGCGCTGACCGCATTGACCCTCGGCAGCCTCATGTTTTTGGGGAGCTGCGCCTGCGAGAAGACGCCTTCCCAGAAGGAGGAGGTGGTGGAACTCCAGATGCCCTCCAACCCCTTCATCACGGACCTGTACCTGGCCGACCCCTCAGCCCATGTCTGGGCTGACGGAAGGCTGTACCTATACCCATCCCATGACGTGGATCCCCCCAGGGGCTGTGACCTCATGGACGGCTATCACGTCTATTCCACCGATGACATGCTCCACTGGACCGACCACGGGCAGATCCTGCATTCCTCCCAGGTTCCCTGGGGCAGGGAGGAGGGAGGCTTCATGTGGGCCCCGGACTGCGCCTACCGTGACGGGAAGTATTACTTCTATTTCCCGCACCCTTCGGGCACCGACTGGAACAATACCTGGAAGGTCGGAATCGCGGTCTCTGACTCTCCCG
The DNA here is from genome assembly GCA_905235445.1 of uncultured Bacteroidales bacterium. Taxonomy (GTDB): domain Bacteria; phylum Bacteroidota; class Bacteroidia; order Bacteroidales; family UBA932; genus Cryptobacteroides. The sequence continues at coordinate 5,160 of CAJOLJ010000033.1, read as the reverse complement.
TAGGGGATTTCAAGGTGATGGGATACCTCGAGGGCCTGGGTGACGCATTCTCGATGATAGACCCCTGCGTCTTCATAGACGATGACGGTCAGGCCTATTTCTACTACGGCGGAGGCGGAAGGATGATAGGGACGAAATTGAAGGCGAACATGACTGAGATTGACGGACCTGTCATCACGATGACCGGGATGAAGGACTACCACGAGGGACCTTGGGTGTTCAAGAACAACGGGACCTACTACCTCATGTATGCGGACAACCACGTGGAACCGGGCAACAGGGGAGCCAACCAGCTCCGCTACTGCACCTCGGATTCCCCGCTGGGCCCGTGGACCTACGGTGGGATCATCCTCAAGAGCACCGACTGCGACACTTCCCACGGAAGCATCGTCAAGTACAAGGGCCAGTGGTATCTTTTCTATCACAACTGTTCCATCTCCCACCAGGGGAACCTGCGCTCGGTGTGCGTGGACAAGTTGTTCTTCGAGCCTGACGGATCTATCCGCGAGGTCGTCCAGACACTCGGCAGCAAATGAGCCGAGGAGCACGACTGCACACCTCCATTCTATCAGCATTGACAGTCATACTGACTACAGGTGCCGGACTTTCCCTCATGGGCCAGTCCCGGCACCTTTCTTCCATCACATACGACTCGTACGAGGGTCTTGTGATGGCTGGCTACCAAGGCTGGTTCGACGCCCCTGGGGACGGGGCCGGGAGGGGATGGTACCACTATGAGAGGGCAGGAAGGTTCGAGCCCGGGTACTGCACAATCGACCTCTGGCCGGAAGTGGACGAGTATCCCGACCTCTACGAGACGCCCTTCGTTTTCGAGGACGGGACCAAGGCTTTCCTGCCCTCTTCCCATGACTACAGCACCCAGGACGTGCATTTCCGGTGGATGAAGGAGTACGGCCTCGACGGGGTGTTCATGCAGAGGTTCGTCGTGGAGATAGCATCCAAGTCCGGGAAGGCTCATTTCGACAAGGTCCTTTCCTCGGCCATGGACTGCGCCAACCGCTATGACAGGGCGATAGCCGTGATGTATGACCTGAGCGGCATGCCAGCAAATGGCGTGGATGTGCTTCTTCGGGACATCCAGGAAGTCGCCAGGACGCATTCCCTTTTTGACCATAGCGAGAATCCTTCCTACCTCTACCATAACGGCAAGCCTCTTGTCGCGGTATGGGGAGTTGGGTTCAATGACAACAGGAAGTACGGTTTCAAGGAGGCCCGGGAGATCATCGACGGGCTCAGGAACCTCGGTTTCAGCATCCTTCTCGGGGTCCCGACCCACTGGAGGGACCTGTCGGAGGATACCATCCCGGACCCTGTCCTGCACGGTCTCATAAAGGACTGCGACATAGTGATGCCCTGGTTCGTTGGACGCTATACCGAGAAGACTTACCCCAAGTTCCACTCCCTCATCCGTGCTGACATGAAGTGGGCCAGGAAGAACGGGGTGGACTATGCGCCGCTTTGCTACCCGGGGTTCTCCTGGGCCAATATGCTGCGCCGCGGCAAAGGCCTGCAGATTCCCCGTAACGGAGGGAAGTTCTTCTCCGACCAGCTGGACTTCTGCCTGCAGAGCGGTGCCAAGATGCTGTACATAGCGATGTTCGACGAGATAGATGAGGGGACGGCTATATTCAAGCTTGCGTCCCGGGTTCCCGTCCCGGCCCCCCGAAGCGAGTTCGTGCCCCTTGAGGAGGGAGTCCCCTCCGACAGGTATCTCTTCCTTGCGGGGGAGGCCTCAGCGAAGCTGAAAGAGAACCTTAAGGGCAAGAAGAAATAGTTTCCCCCTTTCCTGTAAACTATCGTTTTTTTCTATATTTGCATAGTCGCCAGAACAAGCAACCGACCTCCAAGAACAAATACACTTACCTAAAGATGCGCACAGGAGCGAATACTTCTTTTCCCGGGAACTTCATCTTCACCCTCATTCTCCTTGGGTTGTCCGCCTGCCTTCTTCCCTGCGAGGGAAGGGGACGGGAGAAGAGTTTCAGCTCAGACACTTCATCCGTGGTCCCGGCCCTTGACTATGGCCTTCACATAGAGAGCTATCCCGCAGCGCAGGACCTTTTCACGGGCCTCACCCTCGAGGAGGGACGTCCGATCCCTACAAAAGGGAAGGTCCTCAGGATGGATTTCGACCTGTACAACCGTCCCGAGAACGTGTTCGGATGCATTTTCAGGATAATTACCGAGGCGGGGGAGAACGTGGACCTCATGTATACTGCGGACCTGCAGGGAGAGAGGCAGCCCCTGCTTGTGACAGGGGAGGAAGTGCATGCCCTCTCTTCACCCATCCCCATGGGGGAGTGGATCCACGTCAGTATCGCTCTGAGTCCCCTCACCGGCCAGGTCGACCTTGAATACGGCCAGGCCAAACTCTCCATCCGTGATGCGGGCACCAAGGGGGCGCAGTCTTTCAGGATATCATTCGGGCTATGCCCTTTTCCCGGCTACCAGCTTGCGGACGTGGCTTCGGTGGACGTAAGGGACATCTGCATATCCCGTGGAGGGAAACCCCTCCGAAGGTGGGAATGCGCCCGTCATGACGGGGACATCTGCTACGACCTCATTGGGGGAGTGGCGGCCATAGGTACGAACCCCCACTGGGTGCTGGACAAATACGTCTCCTGGCATCCCGTCTTCTCGCATTCCTTCTCCCGTCTCCCCTCCGTCACCTTCGATGACTGGGAGAAGTTCTACTTCTCTTTCGGGGACGACCCGATACTGGTGTACAATACCACCACTTCGCAGCTCTCCGAGATACCGGTGCGTGGAGGGCACAACCCGGCAAATTTCCCCAACCAGCTCTTCTACGTGGGTGGCGGGCATGACTGGCTTACCGCCTACAACCTCGACGAGGGCCTTTTCTCCAGGTTCGACTTCAACTCCCTTCGCTGGGACAACGAGAACACCCCCAGCGGGGAGCATGACTACTGGAACAACACCAACTCTTGGGAACCCCGCCTGCATGCGATGTATTCCTTCGGCGGATACGGTCACTATCACTACCGAAATGAACTGATGGTGAACTTCCTGGATGACCCTTCCAGGAGCTACCGCTCCTCCCTCGAGGACATCACTCCCCGCTACGGCATGACCTCCTACATCGTGGACAGCCTCCTGTACGTGTTCGGCGGAAGGGGCAACCTCTCCGGCAAGCAGGAACTCTCCCCGAAGAACTACTATGACCTCTACTCCGTAAACACGAGGACCCTGGATGTGAACCTGCTTTGGGACATGAAAGAAAGTCCCTGGGGGGACTTCATGTCTGGGGAGAACTTCGTCTACAACTGGGAGAACGGCGACTTCTATCTTCTGAGCAACCTGGACGGGCACACCCTGCTTCGCCTAAGGCCCGAGAAGGGCGGCCTTGAGAAAATGTCTCTCCCGATCCCTCCGAAGGGAAGCGCCCAGTACCGGTACACCAATATCTGGCACTCATATTCCAAGGGGAAAATATATGCTCTCGTCCTGGGGTCCCAGGTGGATGACCATACGGATGTGGACATCTATGAGATAGACTACCCGCCTGTTCCCGTGAGCATGGTCCAGCAAGAGGGGCACGCCCCCGGGAAGAAGTTCAACTGGGACGCCCTGTGGCTTTGGCTCATGAGGATCCTCGGGACACTCGCTTTCCTCTTCCTCCTTTGGGACTTCCTCTGGAGGAGGGTCTTCCGCAAGGACACCCTCCCGGTCCCTGTCATGTCCAGGAAGTCCTTCTCCCGCAGTGCCTCCCTCGAGGAGGAGACCGTGGTCGAGGACAAATACTATGACTTCGGCGTCTCATCCGTGAGGCTCTTCGGAGCCTTCAAGGCAATGGACAAGGACGGGTGTGACATCACCGGACAGTTCACCCCGATGGTGAGCGAGCTTATGATGCTCCTTATCCTTGCCACGGGGAAGAGCGGTGGCATAGCCTCCCAGAAGATAAACCACCTGCTGTGGTCCTACAAGCCGGACAGCACGGCCAACAACAACCGAAACGTCTGCATGTCAAAGCTGCGCCCTCTCCTCGAGAAGATAGGGGTGAGCGCAACCGTGGGAGCGGATAAGCTATGGTACGTGAATTTCCCCGAAGGGACCATCTGCGACTATCTCGAGGCAATGAGACTCTTCTCACAGGGAAGCACCAGCGAGGAGGATGTGGACCGTCTTCTTGAACTCCTGCTTCACGGACAGATGCTTCCCGCCATGGAGTCCGAGTGGCTGGATGAGTACAGGTCATATTTCTCGAACCTCACGATAGACTTCCTCTGCAAGCAGCTTCGCCGTGAGGACCTTTCCGATGCCGCACTGCTCAGGGCTGCGAACACCATTTTCCAGCATGACTTCCTGAACGAGGACGCCCTGAGGGCTAAAGTCAGGATCCTGTACCGCCAGAATAAGCCCGGACTGCTGGCGAAGGACGTATACGATTCCTTCTGCAAGGAGTATGTGAAGTCCCTGGGGATAGACTATGAGATTCCGATAAAGGACCTGCTGAAAGCCTAGGGCCGGGAAACAGTCATGTGTAGAGGTGTCCCTACTTTTCTTATAACTTTTAGACGTGAGTCCCTTCTATATCGGTAAAAGTTCAGGATAAAGCTGATTTTTGGTGTTTCTCTGTCAGGACCTTTGCCTTGGCCACGGCTTCCTGGCTTCGGCCAGCCTCTGCAACGTTTGGGTTCGGTCGCTTGAGCCTTCCCCTCTGCTTTCGAAGTCCTGCTTTTATCCTTACGAGGCTTCGTTCTTTTTCTGTCAGCCAGTCTTGGATTGTTTGTCCTTTCAGTTGGCACTTCCGAGGCTTACAGCCCCAAAACGGAGAATAACAAGAAATTATGTCCAGGTGTCCTTTACAGTGGACCCGCGACTGATGCACATGTTCCATCGGGTATAGGCACCCTTGTGCTTCAATCCTCATCTAAGGCGCAAATCCCGGATATCCCTGAAAGCCCTAACCACTGTCAGGGGCATTTTTATGGGCCTTTCCTGCTTCGCTTGCTTCTTCACTTGCAAGCCCCTCTTCTTTTTGGGAAGAGGGGCTTTTCCTACACCTGAAGGGACTGTGCTTCCGCTAGAATGAATCCGAGCAAATCTCCGAGTTCAGCCACTCCAGCCTGTCAAGGTAGAATGAGAGCAGGAAGTCATATTCCTCCTGGTATGTGG
>CAJOLJ010000032.1 GCA_905235445.1 uncultured Bacteroidales bacterium | reverse complement strand
TCTGATGCTGAGGCTTCTGCTCTCCTCCGAAATGTTGAGGATGCAAACGCTCTTTTCGTCCCCGAGGCTGGCAGCGAGGACGTTTATCCCGGGAATGCCTTCCGGGATATTGCACTTAAGTATGTCACAGCCGCGCGGGAAATACCTGCTCATTAGCGACCATGTGTAGTAGAAGGGCCGCACCTTTTCTTCGTCCGCCTTCCCGAAAGCCTCCTCTCCCAGGATGTTCCAGAAGCCCCAGATCTTGAGGTCTTCCGGTACGCCGGAATCGTTCTTGGTGTGCATCGCATCGTCGAGCATCCAGACCGCGAGGCCACCCAGGCCATTGTTCAGGCACTCCATCGCGAGGAGCGACATGTCCAGGCCATAGAAGTAGTCGTACACGAGGAGGTTGCTGTCCGTTCCTTTTGTGAAGGGGATTTCTTCCACCCTCCCCAGGTGCTTTTCCATGAGCAGGGTGTCATCGGGATTGTCGTACTTGAAGCCAGCCTCGCCGAGTACGATCTTCTTTCCCTCCGGGATGAGCGGGACGATCTCGCGAAGGCGGGAGGCAAGCTCCCCGCTCCTTACCTCATGCTGTCCCGGGTAGGCGTGGATTTCATACAGTGAAATGAGGTCGGACGCATCCTGGACGCTCCTTTCCACCCAGCCCTTGTCGTCATAGGGGGAGGCGGGGTTCCTGTAGTTCAGCACGACATCTGGACCGCACAGGGAGACTTTACCGTCACTCAGCGCGGGGTACTTGTCCATTTCCGAGCGGAAACGCCCCAGCATCCTCAGGTACAGTCCCCAGTCCCCGTTCGTCGACGCCCAGTCCCCGTCGGGCTCATTGTAAATGATGAAGTCCGTTATGCAGGTGAAGCCCTTTTCCTCCACGAGGAAGTTAAGGTACTTTACCGAGTACTCTATCCATTCCCAGGACTCCCTCATGGACCAGGTGGGGGGATTGAACTCCCCGAAAAGGACCCTGATGGAGTTTTTCTGGCAGTAGGAAAGAAGACGTGTGATGGAAGAGGAATTGCGCTCGGGATGGAAGGTCCCGTCGGTGCTGTCATAATAGAGGAAAGGGCTATTTATCATGCAACGGACGAAGGAGGGACGCATTGCATCCAGGCGGGAATAGAGTTTCCGCCAATCTTCCTCCGATATCTCATATCCCCAGGCGGGGACCTCGTCGTAAGGGTCCCACTCGACCCCGAGGCCGATGCAGTCAGGGTTTATGACTTCTGAGGTCACTTCCAGTTCAGGCCCCTGCCACGAACAGGAGGAGGCCACCTCCACAAAAGGCAGCAGGGGAAGGAGAAGAAAGCGTGTCATGAACCTTTTCATCGGAGCATTGTTTGATTAATAGTCCAGTGTCAAAACAACGGGAATGCACCCATTATACCCGATTGCAAAGTAACGGAGTATTGTCCACAGAGTACTGCAAAAAACTGCTGATTGGGTATACTATCTTGAACGGGGGGATTTTTTTATTGTCCCTCGCCAAGAAGATAGTCCAATAGTTCCCTTACAGGACATGTGGCAACACCGACGTATTTGTCTGCTGCACCATAATATACATATAGCGTATCTCCGAGGATCACGTTGCCCGTGGGGAAGACACAGCCGTTGTATATCCCTTCCGTTTCATAGGGAAGGGTGGGTGAAAGGATGGGCTCGGGGGTCCTGGCCAGAATCTTCAGTGGATTATCCTTGTCAAGGAGCACCGCACCGACGCTGTACTTGGCCTTTCCTGCCCCTGCGACCCCGTGATAGAGCATGAGCCACCCCTCTGGAAGGAGTAGCGGCGGGGCGCTTCCGCCTATCTTTTCTTCCCAGCTTCCCACTCGGCCAGTCATCAGAAGGTGACTCTCCTTGTCTTCCCAGCAGAGGAGGTCCGGGGAGAATTTCATCCAGATGGAAGGGTACCGGACCCCGTATTTCTCACCGAGGTACTGCTTGGGACGGTGGATCATGACGAAGCTGCCGCCCACTTTCTTGGGGAAGAGGATGACATCCCGGTCATCGAGGGAGGGGGAGGTAATCCTGCCGAGCCTCCTGAACGACCTGAAATCCTCCGTCATCGCGAGACCGGTGTTTCCCATGTTGTGGGACCATGCGGCTGGGGAAAAGGAATCCGAGGGGGGAGTGTCCACCACATCGTGGGGATAGGTCCAGTACTGGCCCGGGGGAACTGCCCTGTAGGCGTAAGTTATATAGTAATGCTCTCCGAATTTTACAATCCTCGGGTCCTCTACGCATCCTCCGTCCGGGCCGTCGGCACTGGGGGAGAAGACGGGGCTGTCGCAAACTCTCTCGAAATGAAGCCCGTCCTGGCTCTCGGCAAGGCCGAAGCGAATGACATGCTCCCTGTCCGAGCCTGCGGCACGGTACAGCATAATGAACCTCCTCCCGTCATAAACCACACCGGGGTTGCAGGTTACAAGGTCCTCCCATCCGTGGCGGGGGTCCGGAGCAAGGACGGGGTTCCCTTCAAATTTTTGTAATTCCATTTTAGCTGAAAACAATTAGAAGTACCACACAAGACGCCAGCAGGGCCCCTCCCCACACACGGTAGTTCTGCCACCATTTCCCTGCACGAAGGCTCCTGCCTTCCGCCCTGAAGTCTTTGAGGCTGAATACGGTGTCCTGAAGACGGTCTGGGGAAGGCCTCCCGGTTAGGAGGCTTACCCCCAGCATGACCGCCATGCTGGACACCAGAAGAATGGGTATAATGAAAAGAAAGTGCATCTCTCCGAAAATGGCCCTGCGCTCCACCATCATGACCACCGCCATCGCAAGGCCTGCCATCAGGCCCCAGAATGCTCCCTTGCCGTTAACCCTCTTTGTGAATATCCCCAGCAGGAAGGCGGCAACGATGGGAGGGGCGATATAGGAGAGCATCTCCTGGTAGTATTTAAGAAGGGAGCCGAAGCGTCCTATCTGCGGAGCCCAGAGGGCTGCTATGAGTATGACAATGAGGGCTGTTATCTTACCTGTGCGCACAAGCTTCCTTGAGTCCGCCCCGGGATGGAGTTTTGCGTAGAAGTCCATCGTGAAAAGGGTCGAGGTGGAGTTCATTATGGCACTGATGGTGGAAGTGAGAGCTGCGAGAAGGGCCGATAGCATGATCCCGAGAAGCCCTATGGGAAGAAGTTTCATGACCATCAGGGGATAAATCATGTCCGGCTTCTCGGCTCCCGGGAAGAAGTGGCGTGCCATGAGGCCTGGAACCGCAATGATAAAAAGGGTCAAAAGGGTCAGGAACCCGGTGAACATCACTCCCTTGCGACCTTCGTCCACACTTTTTGCACTCAGTACCCTCTGCACGAGGGTCTGGTTGTTCGCCCAGAAATATATCCCAGTAATCGGCATCCCTACGAGCAGGCCCAGCCAAGGGGTGGCACTGTCCGACAGGGGACGGACAAGTCTTACTGACGTGTCAGAGTTCCGGTACAGTTCCAGGAAATAGTCCATCCCGCCTTTGGCACTTATGACGACGGTAAGTATTATGGACCCGACGACCAGGATGATGGCCTGGACGAGTTCGGCGTTGATGGCGGAAGAGAGACCCCCGGGGATGGTGTAAGAGGCGGCAAGGACAGCGAAAATGAAAATGATCAGGGTGAGTGAAGCGGAGGGGAATATCAGCTTGATAATTAGGGCCGCAGCGTACAGGGCTCCTGCCGCATCAAGGAAGATGTTTCCTATTATGCAGATGGCCGAGAAATAGTATCTCGACCTTTTGTCGAATCTCTTCTCCAGGAACTCAGGTATGGTGAAGATGCCGGACTTGATGTACAGGGGAAGCAGGAAGGTCGCGAAAAAGACCATCACCACTACCCCGATGAGGTTGTAGTTGAAAACCGCGAGACCCGTGTGGTAGGCGTCCCCTGATTGGCCGATGAGAGTGGTGCTGGATATGCTTGCCGCGAAAAGCGACAGGCCCACTACCCACCAGCTCATGGAGCGTCCGGCCAGGAAATAGGATCCCGCATCGGAGCTTTTGCCGTGACGAAGCCCCCACCAAATGATGATTACCAGATAGAGCCCTATGATGACAAGGTCCACGGGGCTTATTGTGACAGTACCCATTTTCAGTGCTATTGAACCATGTTGCAAAGATAGGGGCAATAGACAAGCATCTATTTTGAAGGATTGCTAAATAAGTATACTATTTTGAATTTAATGGTGACATTTCATGGGAATGATTATTTTTGCAGAAGAGAAAAACAGTATGCCATGAATGAGATACAACAGGAGATAACTCCCATCACCCCGGAGGACCTTTTCATAATACTGGACCATCCGAATGCCCTTTTCGACTATCCCGTTCACTGCCATCCCGAGTATGAAATCAACCTTGTGATGCATACATCCGGGACCAGGGTGGTAGGGGACTCCGAAGAGCAGTTCGGGGACATGGACCTGGTGATGCTGGGGCCCAACGTACCCCATGTCTGGAAATCGGACCTGGGGGAGAACCATGTCATCACGATTCAGTTCTCAAGCGAGCTGCAGAACTTCCAGATAATGGACAAGCGCCTTTTCCTTCCCATCCGTCAGCTCCTCTCCGACTCCAGGCAGGGACTGCAATTCTCGGGACCCGAGGCCGAACGGATAAAGGACCAGATAATGGCCCTGACCAGGATGCAGGGCTTCCAGTCAGCCACCTCGTTCCTGAACATCCTCAACTCCATGGCAGTGGCAAGCCGCCGTAAGCTCACAAGCACCGATCCCGAGTCCCTTCTTTTCACGACGAAGTCAAGAAGGATAGCAAAGGTGTGCAAGTATGTCGAGGATAACCTGTCCGACACCATCAAACTTGAGGATGTCTCGGCCCTTGTCAATATGAGCGTATCGGCATTTGCGCACTTCTTCAAAAAGAGGACAGGAATGTCCTTTATAACATATGTCAATAACCAGAGGATAGCCAAAGCGTGCAATCTTCTTGGAAGCACCAGCCTGAGTGCCTCCGAAATCTGCTATGAGTGCGGGTTCAACAATAAGTCAAACTTCATCCGTACGTTCAGTCGCCTCAAGAACATGACTCCCATTGAATACCGCAACTACATTACCCAGATGCTCATCAAATACTGAATTGTGCACCAATCCCTGTGAAATCAGTCAAAAGGCAATTTCCGACCCCTCTCTTGTTGCACTTACATCGATTATTGCAGAAAGCCATACGGACGAAATGGACACGATGGTCGGGGTTGTCGTCAGCTTGATAAACCGAAAAAATCAGTGAGTTGATTTGCTTTTATTTTGTTACGGGAGATTATTCCCGAAAACATCTGTAAAAGCATTTCGATTCGCCGTTTCTACTTTTCGTGCTCGGTACAACAAACCAACTGACTCGTTCCAAAAAATGCGTTGGAATACCCAAAGTCGTTGGAAAAATTACGATGAACCGTCAAAAAGTCGTTTGAAAAAATGCGACAAATTATAGAAAAGTCGTTGTGAAAATGTATCTTTGTTGCCGGATAATACGTCATGACATGCTGAAAAGGAAGATCGAAGACGCTTTGGCCAACTGGAAAAACAAACCGGGACACAAGCCATTGGTGATAATGGGCATCCGCCAGTGCGGAAAGACATTCATCGCACAATATTTCGCTGCGCACAACTACAAGAGTGTCGTCTATATGAACTTCATCAAAGAGCCGGAACGCATTAACGCGTTTGTCGGCTCGAAGGACGTGGACAGGATTCTTCTCAATCTTTCCGCCCAGATTCAAGGCGTCAAGTTTATCCCGGGAGAAACCTGTCTTATCTTCGATGAAATCCAAGAGTGTCCACAGGCTAGGACTGCGCTCAAGTTCTTCAAGGAGGATGGGCGTTTTGATGTGATTGCCACAGGTTCACTCCTGGGAGTCCAAGGTTATGGTGACGAACTGAAGAAAAGGCGCCGTAAGTTGATTCGCAAAGAGAATTTGGGGATTGACTCTGTCCCTGTCGGAAGTGAAGAGATTCTTGAAATGTACCCGTTGGACTTCGAGGAGTTTTTATGGGCAAACGGATTGAGTCCGGATGTCATTGAGGCTCTGGGGAAGTTTTATAAGGAAGAGACGCCCGTCCCATCCGGGATACATGTGGCCATGAAGTATTACTTGAATCTCTATGTTGCTATTGGCGGTCTTCCTGCCCCGGTTAATGCTTTCCTGGCCACCAACAATATGAACGCTGTCAGTGAAGAGTACCGGGCTATTCTGAAGGAGTACCGTGATGATATGGTAAAATATGCTCCGGACAAGGACAAACCGCACATCCGGGAGTGTTTCAACTCCATTCCTAAACAACTCGCCAAAGAGAATAAGAAATTCCAATACAGCAAGGTTAAACCTGGTGGTCGGGGAGAAGCTTATGCAGGATCTCTCCAATGGCTGGAAGATGCGGGTATTATCTGCCGCTGCTATAATACCGACATCACCGGTCTTCCAATGGAAGGAAACGCAAAGGACAATATCTTCAAGGTGTATACGGCAGATATTGGGATTCTCATCGAAATGCTTGGCCCAGGGACACGGGCAGACATCCTGCAGGGCAATCTTGGAGGATTCAAAGGCGCCATCTTCGAGAACCTCATGGCCGATACGCTTCATAAGAAACGACAGAACTTATACTACTTCCAAAAGGACTCCGGGCTTGAACTGGACTTTCTTGTTCGCATGAAAGGCGAATGTGTGCCGCTTGAAGTCAAAGCAAGGTCCTCTCAAGCGAAAAATGCCAAGACTGTCTTAAAGCATCCGGACAAATATGGGGTGAAGAAAATCATCAAATTCGGCGACTATAATGTTGGGCGTGAAGGTCAATTACTGACTCTCCCTTCCTATATGCAGTTCCTCCTGGATCTCGAGCCCGAAGAAATCATTCTCGAGCCCATCGACGTGGAAGCCGTTAATGCTTTGGCGAAAGAGATTGTGAACCAATAATGTAGTATTTTTATGTGTTTGGGTATTGCCAAAGATGCCTAAATCAAATAGACATTTAGCGAATGTTGGTGTAGACCGACAATTGAACTACTAAATGCAAGTTTACCCAATTATCCGTCCTTTCCTGCCACGTGAAGCCCTATTATGATGCCCAGTAGGCTGAAGTTTCTCGAAAAGCAGGACATAGGCCCTCGGCCTTGACCCTGTCAAGCTTCGGGAAGCCGATTTTGGTTTCGAGGAAGCCTTCTTCCGCATGGATGTTGGCAAGACAGCGCAGCAAGCATGTTTTCCAGTCAGCGTGTTTCTCTATGACCAGGAGAGACAGATTCTGTTTTCTTATTGATGAGACAGGAAAGAAACTTATTTGTAGGAACACATAAAACAATAGCTGCGATCATTGCCAATGTCGCTTTCCAGACAACAGTTATGGATCCGAATAGGTTACACTTGGATAAGAACAGGTAAATGTTAAGATGCAATAAATATAATTCCAGGGAATACTTGCCAAACCAATCTAAAGGTTGTTTAATGATCACTCCCAATTTTATTTTCTCCAGCACACTGAGAAATGCGCAAATGAGCGGCATGAATACCATTTTTTGCACCATGGCCATAGAAACGCCAGCCCAGAAGTCAAAGTATTTTCTCAGGAAAGACAATCCCAAATACAGTGCTGCGAAAAGGATGATTAAATAAAGGTAGTTCTTTTCCGAAAGTTCTCCATTCTTCGTGAAATAGGCAAAGAGCATTCCCAGGAAAAACATCGGTATTTTTGTTATCCCTAAGGACGCCCGTTGGAAATATTCATGATTCAGTACGGCTATAGCCACATTTACTGAAAATATGAGAAGGAGCAGAACAATCCCCTTGACCAGTATTACCTTCGTCTCTTTGTTGCTGAATAGAAATCGATAAATAAAGGGGAACAGGAAATACAGGGCGAGCGATACCGCAACGTACCACATGCCATTGCCATAATTGCCATGTGTCCAAAAGTAGACAGTCGTTATTTGCTCAACAAAAGTAACTATACCATATTCTTTATCCGTTATCAATAAAAACAAGTAAAGCGGAAGGGACAGCAAGAAAAAAGGCAGATAGAGTCTCTTTATGCGCCTGTGATAGAAAGACCGGATATCCGGATTCCTGGAAAAGGAATAATACAGTCCAAAACCGGATAAAAAAAGAAAGCCCTCCGTAAAAACAAGCGCTACCAGTACTTTACACAGATTATAAAGGCCGTCACTGATATATTGAAGTCCATCCCATAAACACCAGTGTATTGCCATTACCCCTAAAATTCCAATTCCCATCAGCGCCTGCCTATAGTGGCTAATGTCGTTTGGCTTAAAAAGAGCTTTCATTCTTTGGTGTGTTTCTATTCGACGCCTTCTCATTCTCTTCCTGTAAATGGAGAGTGAGAACTTCCTGACAAAGATGGGCATAACCACCCATTTTCAAGATGCGGCAAAGATAAAAATAATAATCTTCTTCTGGGCCAATACGGACTCTCTGACGGGCTTTGTGGCCAGAGAATGGGTAAGTGGCTTGGACGTTAAACCCTGACGTCGTACCCCTCTTGACGGGGGCAGGTAAAAACATATTGTGAAAATACAGGGGCCACTTCGCCTCCTTTCCACATGAAATAATGCCCGGAATGCCTACCTTTGTGCTACTTTTCCAAAAGGGAAGCTATCTCTCCAATGAAATCTCTACGTGAATTATACAAAATAGGAAGGGGACCCTCCTCTTCCCATACCATGGGCCCTGGCAATGCCGCCTCCCTTTTCTCACACCGTCACCTCGACGCAACCCGTTTTGAAGTTGACCTTTACGGGTCCCTTGCCGCCACCGGGAAAGGGCATATGACCGATGTCGCTATACTCGATGTCCTGAAGAAGGTCGCTCCCGCCACTATCAACTGGAAGAAGGGAGAGTTCCTTCCCTTCCATCCCAACGGGATGAAGTTCCGCTCCTACGGTCAGGATGACGTTCTCCAGGAAGAATGGACCGCCTACTCCATCGGAGGAGGAGCCATATCGGAAGGGGAGGGACAAGACATAACGGAGTCGGGGGATATCTACGGCATGGACACCCTTACTCAGATTGCCCAGTGGTGCGATGCTTCGGGACGGAGCTACTGGGAATATGTGCAGCAGTGCGAAGGAGAGGGGATCTGGGATTATCTCACTGAAGTCTGGGAGGCCATGAAGGCTTCCGTGGAAAGAGGCCTTGAGACAGAAGGAAGGCTTCCCGGTCCACTGAATCTAGCCCGCAAGGCAGCTACCTACCACGTCAAGGCCCTTGGGTATCAGCCCAACCTTCGTTCCCGTGGACTGGTTTTTGCCTATGCCCTTGCCGTAAGCGAGGAGAATGCCTCCGGCGGATACATCGTGACCGCCCCGACCTGCGGGTCCTCGGGGGTGGTCCCCGGGGTCCTGTACCACCTCTGGAAAGGGCATTCCTTCAGTGACAGGAGGATCCTGCATGCCCTTGCGACGGCTGGTCTCATAGGGAACATCGTGAAACAGAACGCCTCCATATCCGGTGCGGAAGTGGGCTGCCAGGGTGAAGTGGGAGTGGCCTGTGCCATGGCCTCGGCGGCTGCCTGCCAGCTTTTCGGCGGAAGTCCCTACCAGATTGAGTATGCGGCGGAGATGGGACTTGAGCATCACCTCGGAATGACCTGCGATCCCGTCTGCGGCCTGGTGCAGATACCTTGCATCGAGAGGAACGCTTTCGCTGCCACGAGGGCCCTTGACTCGGATATATACGCAACCTTCTCCGACGGAAAGCATCGCATATCCTTCGACCATGTGGTGGAAGTGATGAAAAGGACGGGGAAGGACCTGCCTTCACTTTACAAGGAGACCTCTGCAGGAGGGCTTGCCCTTCATTATCCGAACGCAATTTTGGAGTCGTAGGGAGGGGAATGCTCCCAGCCCCCTGTTTTTCCACGGCTGGAATCCGGTTGCCCCGACGATGTGATAACCTCCCCGAAGTGGCTATGAAATCCGTGCAAATTTGTATATTTGCACTCCTCACGAACTTGATGGATCATTTACACACAACAACATATACAATCATGAAAAAGTATTTTGTAACAGTTCTTGCAGCACTGCTTCTTGGTGCCGTTTGCACATGGGCCCAGCCCAGGGCAATAGGACTCCGTACGGCGGGAATGCTTTCCTACGAGCATACATTCGGCGGAGCGAACTTCCTCCAGGCTGACTTGGGATTGACTTATGACGGCATACTTGCGCATGGTGTCTTCAACTGGATGCTTTTCGAGGACCTCGCAGACGTGACCAACCTGAACCTTTATGCGGGCCCCGGCGTGTTCATCGGAGCTGCCGAGCAGCATTTTGCCATCGGTCTTACCGCCCAGGTGGGAGTGGAGTATTATTTCGATGCGATACCACTCCAGCTTTCCCTGGATATAAGGCCCGGTTTCGGTTTCAACGGGAGCCAGTTCTGGGCCAATGGCGTACTGTACGGCCTTATCCCTTCTCTTGGAATCCGTTATCTCTTCTAGAGAGCCTTCTGACACGACCCTTACCCCCGATTCCTCCCTTTCGTAGAGTGAATCGGGGTTTTTGTTGAATGCTTTTTCCGTCCCCGGTCCGTTTTCCCAACTTTGTCAGCGGGAGCGGCTCCACCCAGACCCTCTCCGATACCCTCCAGGTGGGTCAGGGCAGCGGAGTCGGCCCCCAGAAGGGCGGAAGATAGAAAGTGAAGCAAAGAAAAGGCAATGAACACACCCGGAACGCAGTGATACAGCAATTCTTCGGGATTCACCTTATGGGAGGGGAGTCCCGGGGATTATTTGGAATATGAAAAGACAAGACCCTTTACCTAATACGGATACGCTGACCGCAAAGAAGAAGGATGAGTCCGCGGTTCTCGCATACGGGAAGAAACTCCATCGCTATGAGCTGCTCCTTTACGGGGCGGTCTGGACAATCGTTTTTCTCTCCCCCTTTCTCATAGCCCTGTACGACTATCTTTCCCTGCAGTCCCCGGGCACTTCATTCAACATGTCCCAGGTCCTCTCCGCCTGGAGGGACATGATTCCCTTTTTCATTCTTTTTGCAGTACACAACTTCTTCGTTTCCCCGTTCTTCTTCAAGAAGGGGAGTCTCAAAATATATCTCCTGTTGAGCTGCGTCCTTCTTGTCCTGTTCGGCGTCTGGATATCCTATAATGCCCCCGGGCGACAGGGCCGCTTCCCCATGGAAGGTCCCCCGCCTTTCGGGATGGAGGAGGGGGGGATGCCTCCCCGCCACGCCATGGAACCTCCCCAGGGTGGGCACGGGCCTCGTGATATCAGGCCCATGGAGGGGGATACGACCCTTTTCATGGCTCCGGGAGGTCACATGGGAGAGCCCCGGCCTTCCCCTTCAGGGGGACAGCGTCTTCACCAGGACGGGGGTGAAGCGTTCCGCCCTGGCGGCCCCATGGACAGGGAACCCCGCATGAAACCCTTCGGACTGGAACTCATGAAGTTCATGTTGGCCATACTGATGATGCTCGTGAACCTCGGGGTGAAGTACTTCTTCAGGTCACTTCTGGGTGAAAGGCGGATGGCCCAGCTGGAGAAAGAGAACCTGAACCAGCAGCTGGAGTACCTGCGCTACCAGATAAACCCGCATTTCTTCATGAACACGCTTAACAATATCCATGCTCTCGTGGACATTGACCAGGAACAGGCCAAGAGTTCCATACTGGAACTGTCCCGCCTGATGCGCTATATCCTGTATGAAGGGGACAAGCCGACCATTCCCCTGAGCGTGGAGACGGATTTCCTGGGGCATTACATATCCCTCATGAGGATCCGCTTCTCGGAGGGAGTGAAGATAGAGTTGGACGTTCCCGAAGAATGCGCCGGGGTGGAAATACCCCCTCTGCTGTTCGTGTCCTACGTGGAGAATGCATTCAAGCATGGGGTCAGCTACGATACGGACTCCTTCGTCAGGGTGAGCATCTCCCTGGACGGGGGCAAACTATTCTTCCGGTGCGAGAACTCAGTGCAGGAAGGTAAAGGTCCCAAGGGGGCGACTCCAACGGAAGGCGGGGTGGGACAGGAGAATGTCAAGCGTCGTCTCGACCTTCTGTACGGCACCCGCTACACCCTCCACATCGACAGCAAGCCCAACACCTATGAGGTCCTGCTGGTGATTCCCGTAAACGGACTCTCCCCGCAGAAGGACGCCCCCGCCGATGACAATTAGCGAAGACAAAAACCATCAAACAACACCCAGCCATGATACGATGCCTTGCAATAGATGACGAGCCCCTGGCCCTGCGTCAGTTGACTTCCTACATAAGTAAGGTCCCCTACCTCGAGCTCGTGGCCGCATGCCACAGCGCCCGCCAGGCTTCGGAAATACTCTCCGTGGAGAGCGTTGACGTAATGTTCGTTGACATCAATATGCCGGACCTCTCGGGAATGGACTTCGTGAAGCAACTCGTGAACGCTCCGATGATAGTATTCACTACCGCATATTCCGAGTATGCCATCGAGGGGTACAAGGTCGATGCGGTGGATTATCTTCTCAAGCCCTTCGGCCTGGAAGACTTCCGCAGGAGTGCCGAGAAAGTGAAGAAACTCTATGAGAGGGACCATGCCCCCGTCCCCGAGCAGGCTACCGTGGCGACATCCGACGGGGATGACGCTCTCTTTTTCAAGACGGACTACAAGATAGTGAGGGTGGCGACAGGCGATATCGTGTATGTGGAAGGCATGAGTGAGTATCTGAAGATTCACCTGGAGAGCGACTCCATACCGATAGTCGTGCTCCTGAGCATGAAGAAACTTGAGGAAAGGCTTCCCTCCAACAGGTTCATGAGGATACACAAGTCCTATATCGTGAACCTCGGGAAGATAAGGGAAGTGTCCAAGAACAGGGTGCTTGTGGGAAAGGATGTCTCCCTTCCCATAGGGGACAGTTACAGGGATGCATTCGGGGCGTTCCTGGGTAGCAAGTTCCTGGGAAAATAGGCTGGGACTGAAGAGGGAAAGCCATTCTTGTTAGTGTGATGCCGAAGCGGACCCCGCAGGTCCCTTCGGCATTGTTTAATTCGTGCAAAAACACCAAATTTGCAAAGCCCCGGGACGAGGGGGAACCCTTTTCCCGCTCAGAACACAGTAGCATCCACAACCAATCCAAAAAGACATGAGAAAAATTATTATTATGGCAGCCATCTCCCTTTCCGTCATGGCTGTATCTTGTACCAAGGCCGGACCGGAACCTTTCACCGTGGTTCCCCAGCCAAATGAAGTAGTTCTGTCCGAAGGCGCTTTCCGCCTTGCTCCCGCCTTCACTGTGAAGGAGGATGTCCCCGAGAAAGCCAAGGAAGCCATTGCCGCATTCCAGGCAAGGATTGCAGAGGCTACAGGGAAGAATGCGGTTGAAGGTCCAGCCGTCACTTTCAGCTATGACCCCTCACTCTCGAGCGAGCAGTATGTCCTCGATGTCGATGGCTCCGGGGTAAGGGTGAGCGCCTCCGCCTACAATGGCTACCTGTATGCCATGCAGACCATCCGTCAGATGCTTCCCGCTGAAATCTACGCCCAGGGCAAAGTCTCCAAGCCGCTGCTCCTCCAGTATGTCCACATCAATGATGCCCCCCGTTTCGCATACAGGGGAATGCACGCTGACCCTTGCCGCCATTTCTTTGACGTGAATGAGGTCAAGAGGTATCTGGACATCATGGCCGTGTACAAACTCAATACTTTCCACTGGCACCTCACCGATGACCAGGGGTGGAGGATCGAGATCAAGAAGTACCCTCGCCTGACCGAGGTCGGAGCGTGGAGGAACGGAACCATGATAGCGAAGGACTGGGGCAGCAATGACGGAATCCGTTACGGCGGATTCTACACGCAGGACCAGTTGAGGGAAATCGTGGCTTATGCGGCCAATCTCGGCATAACCGTGATTCCCGAAGTGGACCTTCCGGGACACATGGTGGCAGCCCTGGCTGCATATCCCGAACTGGGATGCACCGGCGGCCCCTACGAGGTGTGGCAGCGCTGGGGAGTGGCCAGGGATATCCTGTGCGCAGGCAACCCCAAAGTCTATGAGTTCCTCGAGGACGTGTTCACCGAGGTCATGGACATCTTCCCGTCGGAGTACATCTACATCGGCGGTGACGAGTGCTTCACCAATGATCCCAAGAGACCCGACCCGTGGGAGGTATGCCCCAAGTGCCAGGCCAAGATGCGCGAGCTCGGCATCCGTCCACATGACGGTTTCAGCAAGAAGCAGCTCCTCCAGGCCCATGTCACTGCCCATATGCAGAAGTTCCTTTCCGACCACGGCAGGAAGATGGCAGGATGGGACGAGATCCTGGACGGTGACCTCATGCCCGGTGCTACAATCCTCTCCTGGAGAGGCCCGCAGGGAGGCGTGAAAGCTGCAAGCAAGGGCTTCGACGCCATCATGTGCCCGGTCGATTACTGCTACTTCGATTTCTACCAGTCCGACAAGCTCGACCTTGAGCCTCTTTGCATCGGCGGCAACCTTCCCATCGAGAAGGTTTACTCCCACGACCCGGTGAAGGGTGTCCCTGCCGATAAGCAGAAACACATCATCGGTGTCCAGGCCAATCTCTGGACGGAGTACATCTCTACGGTGGAGCATCTTGAGTACATGCTCCTTCCCCGTCTCTCCGCCCTCAGCGAGGTGCAGTGGTGCCAGCCGTCCAACAAGGACTACGACCGCTTCAAGGCAACCCTTGACCATCAGGCTGCAATCTACGATGTCATGGGCTACAACTACAGCAAGGACTTCTGGGGCCTGTATGGCCTGGAGTTCAAGCCCGCTGAGTAGAGGTCAGCTCTTCTCTTAAGACAGAGGGGGCCGTCGTCGGGGGATTATCCCGGGGATGGCCCCGTTTTTTTGCCCTCTCATGACGGAATTCCTCGAAGCAGGACCTTCGCATCGAAATATTCCCGGAATGGTTCCGATAGTTACACTTTTTGTTTCGCCTGCTTTTGATTTTTCACCTCCCGTCCCTACCTTTGGATAGCGTATGGCAGTATCGTCTTCAGTACAGGACTTGACCTTTCGTTATCCATCATGAATAAATCATCTTTCATCCTATCCGCCCTTCTTGGCATCCTTCTGTCGGTACTATTTCCCTCCAGTCCTTCGCTGGCCATGGACCACCGCGGCATCACTTCGGGGACCTATTCCCAAGGTTCCTTCGCCCTCATAAGAGGTGCTGTTCCCCCGAGCGTCGTTGTTGACGGGGGCGCGCCCGAGGGCCTGAAGATTGCGGCGAGGAACCTGAGGGAGGATTTCCGCAGGGTCACGGGAGTTGCGGCGGACTCCCGCATGGGAGCGAGGAATATCCTTGTGGGGACTTATGACAGCCCCATATTCAAGGATCTTCTTGACCTTTCATCCTTGAAAGGACAGTGGGAAACTTACATCATTGCCACTGTGGATGGCGGGAAGACGCTTCTGGTGGCGGGTTCCGACATGAGGGGTGCCATATTCGGGGTGTACGAGATATCGGAGCAGATAGGGGTGTCCCCCTGGTATGACTGGGCCGATGTCCCGGTCCTTCACAGGGAAGAAGCCTACCTGAAGGCGGGTACCTACACGATACCCGAACCTGCCGTGAAATACAGGGGCCTGTTCCTCAATGACGAGGCCCCCTGCCTCACGGGGTGGGTGGAGAACACCTATGGCACTTCCTACGGTGACCATCGTTTCTATGCGAGGGTTTTCGAGCTGCTGCTTCGCCTCCGTGCCAACTTCATGTGGCCAGCCATGTGGGGCTGGGCATTCTATGCCGATGACCCCCTGAACAGCCGGACCGCCTCCACTATGGGGATCATCATGGGAACATCCCATCATGAACCCATGGCCCGGAACCACCAGGAATGGGTCCGCCGCAGAAATGAGTACGGGGCCTGGGATTATGCCACAAACAGGGCAGTCATAGACAAGTTCTTTACGGAAGGAATGAAAAGGGCCGTCCCGACGGAGGACCTCATCACGATAGGGATGAGAGGAGACGGGGATACGGCGATGGGAGGAAAGGAAGGCCATGACGATGAGTACGTGCCCAGGGACAGGGAGAACATGCGGCTCCTGGAGAAGATAATTACGAACCAGAGGAAAATCATTGCCAAGCAGACGGGACGTCCCGCATCGGAAAGGCCCCAGGTCTGGGCCCTTTACAAGGAGGTCCAGAAATACTATGAACTGGGACTGAGGGTCCCGGATGACGTGACCATACTTCTGAGTGACGATAACTGGGGAGACGTGCGCTATCTGCCCCGTCCCGAGGAAAGGAACCGCCCGGGCGGTTGGGGAATGTACTATCACGTGGATTATGTCGGTGCCCCGAGGAACTCCAAGTGGCTCAACGTGACCCAGATTCCCAACATGTGGGAGCAGCTCCAGCTCACCTTCCAAAGCGGTGTAGACAGGCTTTGGGTGCTGAACGTCGGGGACCTCAAGCCCATGGAGTATCCGATCACATTCTTCCTTGACATGGCCCGCCGTCCGGACCGTTTTACCGCGGACAATCTCTTTGACCATACCGTCACCTTCTGTGAGGACGCCTTCGGAAAGGACCAGGGCAGGGAAGCCGCCGAGATCCTGGACCTGTATTCCCACTATTCATCAAGAACGACAGCGGAGATGATGGATGCCATGACGTATGACCTTGCAAGCGGGGAGTTCAGAAGAGTCAGAGATGATTTCCTCACGCTGGAGACAAGGGCCCTCAGGCAGTACCTGGCTCTTCCCGCCGAGGCCCGTGACGCTTACAACGAACTCATCCTTTTCCCTGTCCAGGCGCTGGGCAACCTCTATGACATGTACTATAGCCAGGCCATGAACTTGGAGCTCGCCTCGAGGGGCGACCCCGATGCCAACATCTGGGCGGAAAGGACAAGGGCCTGTTTCATGAGGGATTCCCTGCTGATGCTTTCATACAATAGGGACATAGCGGGAGGCAAATGGAACGGCATGATGACCCAGAAGCATATCGGCTACAGAAGTTGGAACGATGACTTCCCCTCGGACACCCTGCCCCATCTCGAGGAAGTGGACTCCGAGGGAGAAGGCTCTTTCTCGTTCCCCGACCCCGGGAAGGTGGGTTATACCGCCATTGAGGCGGAGCATTTCTATGAAAAGGAAGCCCCCGCCGGCCTTGAGTGGAAAGTGATTCCCGGGATGGGCAGGACCAGAAGCGGCCTTGCCCTGTTCCCGTACACTGACAAAGTCGAGGGTGCAACCCTCACCTACAGGGTCTATGTCCCGGAGGGAGTGGACAGTGTCAAGGTCCACGTCATCGTGAAATCCACCCTCCCATACAATGGAAGGGGACATACTTACGAGGTCGCGATTGGGAATGGCAGTGAAAGGGTGTTGTTCAATTCCCGCCTGAACGAAGAGCCTCAGAACATCTATTCCATCTACTACCCGACCGTCTCAAGAAGGGTCGTGGAAAGCGTCGTGACTCTTCCGGTGGAGCGGGGCGGAGACTGGGCGGAGGTTCAGTTAAGACCTCTTGACGGAGGAATAGTCTTCGAGAAGATTGTCCTTGACTGGGGAGGATACACCCCGCAGTTCCTGTTCGGAGAAGAGTCGCCCGCAAGGAGATAGAATGTCTGCAACATCGGACCCTGGGTAAAGTTCAACTGAACTCATATCTTTGCCCCAAAGTCACTATGGCAAAGGGCACTGAAGGCATCTCGAATCCTTTCTTCACGGGGACAGACATCCCCGGGGCATTCTTCTGTGACCGGGAGAAGGAAACAAGAATACTCGGGCAGTTCATTACTAACGGGGCAAACGTCGTCCTTCTCTCTCCCTGGGGAATGGGGAAGACTGCACTTGTGAAGCATTTCTGCGAAATGAAGCAGATAAAGGGAGAGTACAACACCATATACGTGAACCTATACGGGACCCGCTTCGAGGATGAATTCATCCAGGAGTTCCGTTCAGCTTTGCTTTCTTCCCCTCTCGGGAAAAAGGCCGCAAAGTTGCCCCCGAGGCCATATGTCTTTGAATTCTTCCGCTTTCTTGAGAACTCCTCCAAACCAAACATCGTCATTTTCGATGAGTTCCAGCAGATACAGACCTATCCTTGCAGGATGGCGGCTTCCCTGCGCTCTCACATACAGGCACAGACCAATACATGCTTCATATACTCGGGAAGCGACATCACCCTGCTTTCAAATATGTTCAGTTCCTACCCTGAACCATTCTACAAGAGTTCCGAGGTCCTGGCACTGGATATCATTCCGTTGGAAACATACCTTGCATTCTGCAAAAACAACTTCGAGCTTTTCGGCAAGAGTGTGGAGGATGATGTAATAAAGTCTGTGTATGAGATCTTTTATGGCAACACAGCCCGGATGCAGGAAGTGATGAAAATGGTGTTCTCAAGGACAAAAAAAGGTCAAGCGGCAAGTCGGGACACCCTGCTGGAAAGCATAGAGGACATCCTGTACGGCAAAGATGCCCAGTTCAGGGAAACCCTCAATTCGCTCATCCATGAAAAAGAGCGGAGGGTCCTGTACTGCATTGCGACTGAAGGTCTGGCAACGGGTCTGACTTCTTCTGAAATCATGAAGGGATACTGTCTTGGCAGTGCCTCATCGGTCCGTAACGCCCTACGCAATCTCACCGATGAAAAGGTCGGGCTTGTAAGGAGAATAGGCTACAAGCATTACTGCCTTGAGGACAAGTTCCTCGAGCTTTGGATTGACAGGAGGAACTCTCACCTGGAGAGCAAACTTGAGAGGACGACAGAACTCTTAGAACTTCAAAGAAAGCTTTGGAATGAATAGGTTACATGGTGCGTAATGTTATGATTATGCAGTATATTTGAGGCGATGTTTCATCAAAAATCAAACACGACACTATGAGTACTGAGATTGACCAGAACAAACTGAAAGTAGCAATAGACTGGGTAAACAAGCTTGCCAATGGCATCAATCCTCTCTCGGGGGAACCCGTCCCCGATAATGAAATAGTCAACAACGTCCATATCTCACGTTGTCTTTTCTACGTTGCCGGAATCCTTTCGGAAGCAGGAAACAAAAGAGTCCGTCGCGAGCTTGATTTTCATATTACACCTGAAGATGCCCAGAAGGTCGTCATCGTTGAGGGCACGGGCATTTCCATGTTTGTCAGCGAGATAAACAAAATCATTCCCAAAGACATGAAACGTCTGAGCGCTGTCGCTGTCACCGGTTGGCTGGTTGGAGAGGGTTATCTTCGGGAGATCAAGAAAGATGATGGCCATACGACAAAGACCCCTACAGAAGCGGGGAGAGCTATCGGCATCTCTTCTGAAATCAGGAACGGAGTACATGGTGACTATCTGGCAATAACCTATAGTACCGAAGCCCAGAGATTCATACTGGAGAGCCTATCCAAGAAAGGTAACATGGAACGGAATTGAGGCCTCCATAAGCGGAAGCACCAACGGACACCTCCGAAATGTCTATCAAGGAAAGGACGAAGAAGGCCGAGGAGAAAAGAACTAAAGCTGCGGCAAAGAAGAAGTCCGTTGCCAGCAAGTAGGGGTGGAACCTCTGTCTGATGGCATGGGCATCCGCATTCCTAGAATGTAGTGAGAAGAGGAATATTCATTTTAGGTTTGTTTGGGACAAACCACTGGGAAACACTTCGGGCCAGCAACCTCCAATGAGGGCTGGCCCGAATGCAATAATGTGGCGAGAGTGTTTCTCTTAGCCGGTGGTACTGGCCGCCCCCAGGTACGAAATAAGCTCATCCGTAGTCCGGAAAGATCGAACCGGAGTATGTGCAGGGATGGTCCTGGCACGTGTCTGAGTGTGGCTCACAGATTCCAGAATCGTATTGATATCTTCGGGTACATTTGCGATTTCCACTTTGAAGGGCAATGAATCCGGCGTCTTAAGGAAGACATTGTAGAACTTATCTATAAAACCCCTGGTTGCAAACTTGACATAACTGAAGTCAAGTACTACGGCATCCTCCTGGCTATTCTCGATGAAAAGTCGGAGGTCATTTACCCTCAACCTGGACTTAAGGTCTGGTGAAAGAATCTGTGTTATATCTATTGTCCTCATTTTACTCGAATGCTCAACTTGCGAATTATCAGGTTCTCTACGACAGAAGAGATAACATCTTTCCCATAACTGTCCGCATTGGCCTTCACGGGAATACGCTTTTTTATTACTGCGGGGCCTTGTCCGGATTCAGTTCCTTCATCAGCCTCTCATAGAATGGCTGAAGTTTGACGGTACCGAGGGTATGGGCCTTGAAGTCCTCTTTGTCCTTGTCTGACATCACGTTCTCGTTGTAGGCGCTACGGAATGTCGCCTTGTCTACTGTGGGCTTCATCTTGGCAAGTTCCAGGGCCTTGCGGCAGCGGGTAGCGAGTTTTCCAAGTTCCGTGATCCAGGGACGCAGTTCGCTCAGAAGCGGTTCCGGGCAGGCTTTCTCCATCCTTCCCGGTACGGTCTCCATTGCCTCGAAGGCCGTGTGAAGGGTCTCGTACTGGTCTGTGCTGAACTTCCCGGGATTGAACTTCTCGGTGCTCAGTTCCCAGCTTTCAGCCTTACGGAAGTCCTCGATGGCATCGGTACTGTTCATGGCGAAGAGCCTGTATGCCTCCGGATCTGCAGGGCAGAGTTCCGCAAGGGCTCTCTCCCAACTGTCCATGGGGTTGTAGCCCTTCACGTTCCAGGTGTAGTCTGCAACTGAGTAGATGGCGAGTTTGGAGGCCTCGCCGTGTTCCATGGGGTTGGATGCCACGCCACAGAGTTCCTCTGCCGTAAGGGTGGTATCGAACCCGTAGCAGGGACCCTGCAGGATCTTGTTCCTGATGTAGTCGGTCACAGGATAGTTCCACCAGAAAAGGGCGGGACGCCCTATCCTCTCGTCCACGAACCGAAGAGTCGGTGCCAGTATGTCACTCATCACCCTCTCACCTGTCCAGAATATCCTGTATTTGGGGTCAAGTTCCCTCCCGTAGATGGCAAGGGAACCGTTGTAGGAAGGATTGGCCCAGGCCTGGGAATAGTCGGTGGGACAAAGAATCAGTTCACCGATGTCCATGCCCTTCTTTTCGAAGTCACCCTTCAGGCGGTTAAGCCACCTGGCCTGGTTGACTGGGTTGGTGCCTTCTCCGCTTATGTCATCGAAGAATATCGCGAAGTCCTTGACGCCAAGCCCGTACATCATGGAGAACTTGTTCATTATGTTCCCGTAGTCTTCCTCGTTCCACTTGATGTCCCCTCCTGGATGGATGGCCCAAATGAACTTCACGTGGTTCCGTTCGCTCCGCCGAACGAGCTCCGCTATCTTTGCGGCCTTGTCCTCGGGATAGGGTTCCCTCCAGGACGGGGTCCTGTGATAGGGGTCATCCTTGGGACCGTAGACATAGGTGTTCATCTTGTGCCTTCCCATGAAATCAATAAGGTCCAGCCTCACTTCATGGGACCACGGCTCCCCGTAGAACCCCTCGACAACTCCCCTGATGGGAAGGGTGGGATAGTCGGTGATGGTAAGGTACGGCAATCTGTCTCCAAGGGTCTTGGCATCCTCGATGAGTTGGAGGATTGTTTGGATACCGTAGAAAGTGCCCTCCTCGTCCGAGGACTCCAGCATAATGCCTTTGCCGTTTACGGTGAGGCGGTAGCCTCCGCCGATAGGCCCGGCAAGTCCATCAGTTTTCCTGAAAGAGATTTTCACTCCTGCCTTGCCGGCGGGAAGAAGGGAGAAAGGCGCTTCAGATGATAGTTTGGAAGGAACGTTTATGCTGCCCCCAAAGGGAAGGCTTCCTTTCCAGTTCACTTCCATCTGCTGTGGAGTGGGATTGAGGACAAGCCCCTTATGGTCGACGCTCCTTCCAGGGACGGGAGGATAGTATTCCTTGACTGTTACCTCCTGTGCCATGAGGTACGGTGATAGAGCGAATGCCACGTAGAGCATCGCACAAAGAAGGATATGAACTTTTTTCATGATGATTGTTGTTGGCGTTATTGGATGTGGTTATGGTCAAAACAATATTCTAGAACCCTCTTCCGTGGTCATGCCAGAGGTCCCATTCCATGGTTTTCCACCTGGAGGCAGCCTCGTCGAATACCTTGGCGGTAAGGGCGTCCAACTGCTCGGAGGAGACCTTCCTCTGTCCCTCCAGCTCCTTCAGGCCGGATAGTGCGAAGTCTTCCACTTCAAGGATGTTCTTCTCGAAAGTGCCTTTGTGGGTCTGCCAGGCAAGTGTCCCGAGGCGGTTGGCCCTTCTGAAAGTCCATAGGAAGGAGTCGGGGACATACTTTTTGTGCCCGCACATCTTGAAAGCGTCGGGAAGGTTCCTGGAACCGCTGAACACCGGTATCCTCGGGCTCTCGCCCGGGTTGTCGGGGGAAAGCCAGCACACTCCGCCGATGTTGTCGGGAAGGTCGGCCCTCAGCTGCAGGATGGTGGAGTAGGCGCACCAGGCCACGGACACGGTCCTTCGGAAATCTATTGTCCCTGGAGCGATCATGTTCAGGGTGTTGCGGGTATCGGTCGTCAGCCAAGGATTGGCGATGGGACTGATGACGGTATCTTTCTGGCCGTTTTTGAGTGTCTTCTCGATGAGGACGTTCCGGCACATGTCATGCTCGGTTCCCTCGTAGGTGCTGCGAAGGATGCGGCTCACGGTCCTAAGGTCCACCGGGAACTCCGGCTTCACGGAGAAAGGCATCTCGTCATCATCCATGGTAAGCCCCAGTGACGGTGCAATGGTACTTAGGATGAACCAGTCACGCACAGCGAAGTTCTTGCCTTTGGCCCTGGGGACATTGTATGCTTTCCAGAAGATGAACTCTCCCTGCCCGTCCCACAGGCCGTAGCGCAGGGCCACTTCCTTCACATTGTCACTTGCCATGAAGAAGTCCTTGTTCCCAAGGTCGAGCTTGCCTATCCTGGGTATGTTGCAGGACACTGCGACATGGTCATCGGGAACTCTCTGGGCGGCCCATACGGCACCGAGCTCGTTGCGTCCTACCCCGAGGATCTCGAATGCCCAGACTTCCTTTTTGTCGGCTACCGTCAGGCACTCCCCGGTATCTCCGTATCCGTACTTCTCCGCAATGCTTCCCATGAGCCGGATGGCGTCACGTGCATTGTCGCACCTCTGGAGGGCAAGGCGGCAGAGTTCCTCGATGAGGAACATGGAGTTCTTGTTGATGAGGGTGTCCGGACCGGTGAAAGTGGACTCGCCGATGGCGAGCTGTTTCTCGTTGAGACAGGGATAGCCGGTGTTGAGGTAGGCGTAGGTGTGTCTGACCTGCGGGATCTCCCCCACTTTCTTCACCCCGGTCGTGTCCTCCCTGAAGGAAGTGTGGCGAAGGCCCTTGTAGACAGTGAACATCTCTCCCTTTCTGTAATCCCGTGCTGGTTCTATGCAGGACCAGGTATGGGACACTCCGTCGCAGGTATGGGAAGTCATTACCGATCCGTCGCCGGATGCAAGGCGACCTACCATGATGCTTGTGCAGCTCTCGTCCTCCCAGCCGTCGGGATAGATGGAAGTGCTTTTGTCCTGTGCCCTGGAGGGCAGGCCGGAAAGGAGGGTGCAGACGAAGATGAGCGCTCCGCCAAGAATGCGGCGGGGTAGTCTTGAAAGGGGGGAAGAGTATCTTCTCATGAAAAAAGAGTGTGTATGATGAAACTTTGTCTAGACGCTGCAAAAAGCATTCCCGGCAGCCCGGGATAGCACTTTAGGGTGGTTCCATTACCTACAATAGCCATAAATGGGGAGGGAGGAACCCATGTGGAACCCCTAACTTTGCATGTTTTAACGACTATTACGATGACCCCAGTAATCTCAGCCCGGCACCTCACCCATTACTACGGTGCACGCAAGATATATGAGGACCTCTCCTTCGAGGTCCAGCAGGGTTCCATCGTGGGGCTTCTCGGAAAGAACGGAACGGGGAAGACAACCACGATAAACATCCTGATGGGCTACCTCAAGCCCCGCAGCGGACAGTGCCGCATCTTCGGTGAGGACGTGACGGCAATAACCCCGAAAACAAGGGAGAGAATCGCCCTTCTCCTGGAGGGGCACGTCCAGTACTCCTACATGAACATATCCCAGATAGAGAAGTTCTACAGTGCTTTCTACCCCAAGTGGGACGCTTCCGCCTACTGGAACCTCATGGACAAACTCAAGGTGTCCCCCGCCCAGAAGATATCCCGCATGTCCAACGGCCAGCGTTCCCAGGTGGCCCTCGGACTCATCCTTGCCCAGAATGCGGACCTCCTGGTACTTGATGACTTCTCCCTCGGCCTGGACCCGGGATACAGAAGACTCTTCTGCGAATACCTCAGGGACTATGCCAGGGAAGGGGGCAAGACAGTGTTCCTGACCTCCCACATCATCCAGGACCTGGAGAAGATAGTGGACGAGTGCATAATAATGGACTACGGTAGCATCCTCGTGCAGAGCAAGACTTCCGACCTGATGGCGAAGTACCCGGGGATGTCCCTTGAGGACATCTTCATAGAACTTACAGGCAAATACTAGAAGGAGGGGAACGTATATGAACAAGATGATTATTTACAAGGAATGGCTGAAGACCAGGGCTCTTATCTTCGGGATGATAGCCGTGACGGTCCTTGCCACGGCCTTTTGCTACCTGAACCTCCAGAAGAACGTGCAGTTCAGGGGAGAGGGACTCCTCTGGGAACTTCTTACCTCAAAGGACACCGTCCTTGTGGAGATGCTCCGTTACCTTCCCGCCATATTCGGCGGAGTCCTGGCCCTCTGTCAGTTCCTTCCCGAGACGAGGTCCAGAAGGCTCAAGCTCACTCTCCATCTTCCCTGTCCGCAGGGCCGGATGATCTGTGGAATCTACCTCTACGGGCTTTGCGTCCTGGGGTGCCTGTTCGCCCTTCAGGCCTTGGCCATGGCCGCACTTCTCTCGAAATGGATCGTAGGGGAATTGATTGCAAGGGTAATGCTTACGGTGCTGGTATGGTACCTGGCAGGGTTCGGGACGTACATCTGGGTCGGGGCCATCTGCATCGAGCCCACATGGAAGATGAGGGTCGTGATGGGAGTGGTACTTGCAGGGGTGCTGTACCTTCTGTTCCTCTCGGCGGTTCCCGAGGCTTACAATTCCTTCCTGCCATCCCTGGCAGTGTACGTGCTGGGGGGACAGGTCATGTTTTTCAGTTCAACGGCAAGGTTCAAGGAGGGCCTTCAGGATTAGTCATGAAAAAGATAGGTTCAGTATATATCTGGTGCAGCCTCGCTGCAGTCATCCTTTGGATCGTTCCGTGGATTCTGGGGATCATAGGGGCCAAGCCCACCGGGACTCCCTTCACGCTGTACAGTTGCGTACTGCATGATTTCACGTATCTTGACAACGAAGGGGGCGACATCAAATTCATAGACCGCCAGGGAGTGGCCCACGGGGATGAGGTCCAGCCCATGTTCTATGCCTCCATTCTCTTTGGCAACGGGACAATGCCCGACTCCCTGGGCGGCAGGGCCATTACCAGGGAGGCTATAGATTATGACCGTTTCACCCTGATGGAAAGGCCCGCATACGTTAACAGGAAGGCTCCGAAGGCCTATCTGCTGATGGAGTCCGTGCCCCTGAGGATGGAACTTCAGGACCCGGAATACGGTATGGTCTTCAGAAAGGATGGCCTCCATGTCTATAAAATGAACGGGAAAGAGTATGACGAGGGGAAGTCGAGGGACTTTACGGACAGGCTTTCCGCCCTGGGGTTCCAGTTCCCCTGCGACCTTGTCTCCGGATCCCACCGCAAGGAGTACGACGAGGGGTATCTTCTGACGGACAGGGAGGGTCATCTTTTCCACATGAAGATGGTAGGGGGGAAGGCCGATGTCCAGAGGTTCTCCTGTACGGACAGTCTCGATATCAAGTATGTGACCATCCTCGAGAACACCAACAGGACTGCCATAGGCTATGTCGTTGACAAGGACAATAAGTTCTATGTGGTGAAATCGGATAACAACCTTGTCCCGACAGAGGTCAAGTGGGACCCCACCACGGAGTCCCTTCTTATAGTGGGAGACATGTTCTACCACACCGTGAAGGTGAGTGAGGGCGAAGGAGAGCATTTCTATGCGCTCCGGACAGGGGACTACTCCCTTGAGGATACCATGTACCGTGCTTTGGAGCGGGATGACCGCCATAAGGTGAGCAGCTACCTTTTCCCGTTCCGTCTTGCCTTCACCTCCTCGCTTGACGGCTTCGTCAGGCCTCGCATCGAGTCCTTCTCGTGGATAGGTCTGGTGGTGGATCTGCTCATTGCAGGGGCTATGGTCCTTGTCGTAAGATCGAGAAAAAAGACTCTCTCCAAGTAAGATGCCGCTTCCGCTCAAATTAGCCGGTTCCTCACCCCTATATACACAAAAATAGACTCCGTCATCCCGAAAGAAGGGGGCGGAGTTTTGTTATGCCACTGGGGGTATCCTTTCTCGAAGACTCATAGGTAGAAGGACTTGGACTGCCAATCTGCAAATATGGCGAACGGATACTTCCCGTGGGGGACATGTCCATTCCATGAGCGGGAGTCTTGTATTTGCAGACGGCACCACTCATGAGCTCGCCAATTGGGGGAGGATGCCCCGGGATTGCCGGAGGTGATAGTCGGAGATACTTTAATGTTTGCAAACAGGAATTATCCTAATGATAATTTTGTTATTTAACCTAAGATAATGTCAAATTTAGGCATACAAACAAAAATCTGAAGGACTTCTAGGCGGAAATAATTGATTTTTTGCGTTTTTCGCACCAGCAGGTATTGCCGGTGCGATTTTTTTGTTATATCTTTGTATGCCCGAAAGGGCATACACAAAAATCCGCGGAAATGTCATATATACGGTTTCAGAACATAAAGAGAGATGATACAGGGGCTATC
>CAJOLJ010000031.1 GCA_905235445.1 uncultured Bacteroidales bacterium | reverse complement strand
CCAAAAGTGTGGAAATAAAGGGCTTGACCCTCTTATTCGGCCTAATTGAACCCAAGTGGGGGCGGAAAGGGGCCTCACAAAGAAAAAAGCACCCGGACTGGGGGGTCCGGGTGCCGAAGTCTGCATCCATGCTGAGGCTACACAATCAGGAGCGCATCCCCGTAGGGACCGAACTTGTAGTCCATATCCAGGGCCAGCTTGTAGGCTTTCATGACATTGTCATATCCGCCGAAGGCAGCCACGCACATGAGCATCGTGGATCCCGGAACATGGAAGTTGGAGAGGCATGCGTTGGAAATCGCGAAGCGGTAGGGAGGGAAGATGAACTTGTTGGTCCAGCCGTCGTAGGGGTTCACCTCGTCATTGGTGGTGACATAGGTCTCGAGTCCCCTCATGACCGTGACACCCACGCCGAGGACCCTCTTGCCGGCCCTCTTGGCCTGGTTGATACGCTCTGCTGCCTCGGGGGTGATGATGAGGTGCTCGGATTCCATCTTGTGCTTGGAGAGGTCCTCGACATCCACTTTCCTGAAATGTCCCGTGCCCATGTGGTCGGTGATGAACACCTTGTCCACGTCGGCGAGGATCATCCGGTTGAACAGCTCCCTGGAGAAATGCAGACCAGCCGCGGGGGCCCTTACGGCACCCTCGTGGGCTGCGAAAATGGTCTGGTAGTTCTCCCTGTCCTCCGGGACGGTATGGGGCTTGACCCAGCGGGGGATGGGGGTGTCGCCCAGTGAGAAGAGAGTCTTCTTGAACTCGTCGTACGGTCCGTCATACAGGAACCTAAGGGTCCTGCCCCTGGAGGTGGTGTTGTCTATGACCTCGGCCACGAGGCTCTCGTCCTCTCCGAAGTACAGTTTGTTGCCGATGCGGATTTTCCTGGCGGGATCCACTATGACGTCCCAGAGCCTCTGCTCCTGGTTGAGCTCGCGGAGGAGGAACACCTCGATCTCGGCTCCCGTCTTCTCTTTCTTGCCGGAGAGCTTGGCCGGGAACACCTTGGTGTCGTTCAGTACGAACAGGTCGCCCTTGCCGAAGTAGTCCAGGATGTCCTTGAATGTGCGGTGCTCGATTTCACCGGTATCCTTGTGGAGGACCATCATCTTGCATTCGTCCCTCCAGCGGGGAGGGTCGGTAGCTATCTTATTCTGGGGAAGAGGGAAATGGAACTGTGAGAGTTTCATCGATGTATATGCTTACTTAAATTGACGGATTCGTTCTTTTTTTCCACTCCCGGTTGGGGGGAGTGCAACAATAATATATACGAAAAAATTCGGAAAATGTTTCAGGCACGGCCTTCATTTTTCCGAAAAAGCAATAATCCCCCCGCTAGGGCTAAATCAGTGAAACTATACTTTCGCCTCCCAGAAGACTTCCTTTATGGAAGGGAATGTGTTCTTGAGAAAAGGAGGCAGTGAGGACTTGGCGACCCATGCGGCCTTGGATATGTCCTCCTCCCTTTGGGGGGTTAGGTCCACGGGGTCATTGTAGAGCATTTCGTACCACCAGGTGTGCTTGAGGTGCCAGATGCCGTCCCTCAGGTAGCAGTGGTCGGTTATGCAGATGAGATTCCCGAGAATGAGGTTGTCCACCCCGGTCTCTTCCTGCACCTCCCGCAGGGCGGTTACTTCGATGCTCTCGCCCATTTCCTGGTGTCCCTTCGGAAGGTCCCACAGTCCGTCCCTGTTAATTAAAAGGTAATCGCCCCTCCTGTTGGAAACGAGTCCTCCGGCAGCGTTCACCTCCTTGAACTCCGAGCAGATGGAGCGGTACATCTTCTCGGGGTCGGGACTGGGGATGTACACCCTCTGCAGGGTGGAAGAACTTTGGAACACTTTCACCAGGGCATGGATGTGCACCTGCTCCCCGGGATGGAACTCAATGGCGTTGGGGTCCGAAAGTGATGCATGCGAGGGGGGACAGATGAGAATGCACCTGTTCCGGAAATATATCTTGTGGAGGTCCTGCTGGTCCAATGTCGGAGTAATTTGCTAAATTTGCGGGACTTTCCCCGCAGGGATGCAAAGATAACATTTTACTTTCTGTTTCCGTATGAAAGAAGACCTTTCAAAGGCTTTCGCGAGGGAGCTCCTCTCCCTCGGGGCCGTGCTCCTCAGACCCTCTGAGCCGTTCACCTGGGCCAGCGGGTGGCATTCCCCCATATACACCGACAACCGCCAGGTATTATCATCCCCTTCCCTTCGCTCCATGGTGGCAGAGGCCCTTGCCGAAAAGGTCAGCACACTCTATCCCGAGGTGCAGGTTATAGCCGGAGTCGCCACCGGGGCCATTGCCGTGGGGGTTCTTGCAGCCGACAGGCTGTCAGAGCCTTTCGTGTACGTGCGTTCCAAGCCGAAGGACCACGGGACAGGGTCCCAGATCGAAGGAAAACTTCCCAAGGGGGCGAAAGTGGTGGTAATCGAGGATCTCGTGTCAACCGGCAAGAGTTCACTGGAGGCCGTAAGGGCACTGCGCTCCGCTGGTGCTGACGTACTTGGCATGATAGCCCTTTTCACCTACGATTTCCCGCAGGCGGTGGATGCATTCACCCAGGAGGGAGTTGAACTTACCACCCTCTCATCGTACCCCGTCCTCATCGGGGAAGCCCTCGGCGCGGGCTACATCAAAGAGGAGGACATGCCGCTTCTGTCCGAGTGGAGAAAATCCCCCTCCACCTGGGGACAGTAAAAAGAACCCGGCCATTGACAATTATCCATAATTATCCATAATAACCGAGAACGCAGTAACTTATGACAGATATATCCAGCAAACACGCCATCGTATCGTGGGCCCCTTACATGCTGTATATGATGCTCGTGGACATGAGGAACCTCACCCGGATGCTTCCCGAAGACAAGAAGCAGATGGTAAACGCTGATTACGATACCCTGACAGCCTCCGTGCAGGGGTTCAATGTGGGAGTCAAGGTGCACGAAAGGGTCCCTTATTCAAGGATTTCCTTCGTGGACTGGGGAGCCCCGTTCGGGTTCCATGTCGACGTGAACTTCGCCCCCGCTCCCGGGGATCCCTACAAGACTGACCTTTCCGTCAATCTCCAGGCGGACATGAACTTCATGATGAAGATGATGCTGGAGAAAAAACTCAAGGAAAGCCTCGACAAGGTCGTGGACTCGATCGCCGCGGTATCCGAAGGCAGGATGCCCGAGGGTGTGGATCCCTCCATGTTCCCGGAAGGGTTCCACCCTTACGGTACCGGCAACCCCAACGACCCTACCTGGAAGGCATAGATGACGGACTCTTTCACTTCATATCTTGAAAATGCAGTAGGGACTCTCCTTTCGGGGAGGGTCCTTTCATCATTGGATACCCCTCCCGTCTGTTCGGTGAGGGTAAACCCGGCCAAAATGAGTGTGGAAGGGTTGAGGGAGCATTTCCGGGAATATGGACCTGGGGGTGTCCCCTGGTGCGAGGGCGGACTTGTCCTTTCCTCAAGACCGCCTTTCACCCTTGACCCCATTCTTCACGCCGGTGGATACTATGTCCAGGACTCCTCCTCGATGTTCGTGGGGACCCTTGCCTCCCTGGCCCTTCCCCAGGATATCCCCGCCCCCTCACCCATAAGGGTCCTTGACCTATGTGCCGCACCCGGGGGCAAGAGCACCCATCTCGCTTCCATCCTGAGGGAGAAGTACGGGAACAATTTCCTGCTTGTCTGCAATGAGGTCATGAGGAACAGGGCCACGGTCCTGCTCGAGAACATGACACTGTGGGGAGACCCCTGCACCATTGTCACAAGCGTCGACCCCTCCGCCTTCGGCAGGATGGAAGGGTTCTTCGATATGATAGTGGTGGATGCGCCCTGCTCCGGGGAGGGAATGTTCAGAAAAGACCCCTCTGCAAGGGAGCAGTGGTCCGAGGATGCGGTGAACCTCTGTGCCCGGAGGCAGAGGAGGATTCTGTCGGACGTGCTTCCGTCCCTCAGGGAAGGAGGTACTCTGATTTATTCGACTTGCACGTTCAATACCCTGGAAAATGAGGAGAATGTCATGTTTCTGGAAGAGAACTTCGCCCTCACTGAAGTGAAGCCATCCCAGGCCCTTGCAGACAAATGGACCTCCTGCGGCATTCTTCGCTCAGAGCGCCGTGGCTGGCGGCTTCTTCCCGGGGTGGTGAATGGAGAGGGACAGTATGCCTGTGCCCTCAGGAGGGAGGAAGGAGTGCAAAGGTCCGTACCCGGGAAAGGCAAGCCTTCGTCAAAGAACTCTCCGGCACCCAGGAACAGAGCCCAGGGCGTTTCCCCTTCAACATACCTTGAAGGAGAGTTCCTTCCCATCATGAAAGATACGGTCACTCTCGCACTTCCCGCTGAAATAGCACCTCTTGTTCCCTCGCTTGAGGGGCTGCGTCCACTTCATACCGGCATCCTTCTCGGGGAAATGAAAGGAAAGGATTTCTGTCCCTCCTGTGACCTGGCTTTGTGCCCTTCGCTTCGACGGGGCATCTTCCAGGAAGTGGAGCTCACCCGCAGCGAGGCCCTCTCCTTCCTTCACAAGGACCCGCTTGTGTTCTCCGGACTCAAGACAGGTTACCTGCTTCTTTGCTACGATTCCCTTCCGCTTGGGTTCGTCAAGAACCTGGGCAACCGTTCCAACAATCTTCTTCCCTCCTCCCGCAGAATCCGCATGGACATAGATGGCAGGGGGCAGCAGTGGAACGATAATTGATAAGGATCCCAATGACACGACTTCCAAAGAATACCTTATTTTGATGACCATGCCGAAGAACATATTCCGTCCCCTCATATTCGCCGCTCTCTCCCTTCTTCTTACCCTTCCCCTCGCAGGCCAGGGCAAGACTCCATCCATGACCAGGGAGCAGTACATCTCCAGGTACAACACCCTCGTCAAGAACCTCGGTCCCGCCGGTGTCGGCATCGAGACCCTGCTTGACAAGTGGGACAAGGACTATCCAGATGACTGTGACCAGATGGTGGCCCGTTTCGCCTACTACTTCTCGAAGTCCACTTCCTCAAGTGTCGAGAAGAAGGACAGGAAGACATTCCTTGGAGGGGAACCGCTCCTAACAATGCAGGATTCCCTGGGGAACCCTGTATACTACTTCGAGGAGATGTTCTATGATGACGAGCTTTTCGGACAGTCGCTCTCCGTCCTGGACAAGGCCATAGGCCTGTTCCCCGACAAACTGGACCTCCGCTTCGAGAAGATAAACGCCCTGAGTTCCTATGAGAAGGAGAACCCGGAGATGGCGGTGTCCGAGCTCAGCACTCTTATAGATTATTTCTACACCCAGCATCCTACCTGGACCTATCCCGACGTGGAGAAGGTGGATGCCTCTTTCTTCGCTTCCGCCATACAGGCCTACTGCGTCAGTTTCTACAGGAACGCAAGCCCCACTTCATATGAAGCCTTCCGTTCCCTCTCCCGCAAGATGGTCACATACGAACCCAAGAACGTCCTTTTCCTGGACAATCTGGCAACGTATGATTTTGTCGTGAAAGGTGACAACAAGTCCGCTCTCAAGCAGTATGACAAGGTCCTCAAGATAAAGAAGGATGACCAGACCGCGATCAAGAACTGCATTCTTGTCTGCCGCAAGGACAAGAACACGAAGCTTGAGAAAAAGTACCTTGAAATGATGGTCAAGTACGGGGCCACGGATCAGGAGAAAACCTCCGCCCAGCTCCGGCTTGATTTCCTGAACGGGAAGAGGTAGAGACCCTGTCTTGCTTCTGTTTGCCTTTTCCCCGGATACTTTACGAGGCGATTCCCTCCCCCCGCCACTGCCGGAGGGCGGGAGTCTCAGTTACTCCCCAAGTGGTCTTCCTTTCTCTTTTCATACAGTTCCCATGAGTTGAAAAGATTCTGGAATATGGCATACAGTCCCCCTGCGATACTGGTTACCGGGGTCATGAAATTGTAACCGAGCCAGATCAGGAATCCCGTGTTCTTCTGTCCGAGCGCCTGTCCCGATGTGACGGTTATGCTTCTCCCGTATTTGGCGGCGAAGCGTCGCCCCAGGAAAAACTGGACGCCGCAGCAAAGCAGCGTCACTGCGACTATGCCACCGAGCAGCCCAAGGCTCAACTTGCTGATGACAAGTGCCCTGGTTGAAAGAATGAGGGCAAAAGTGAGTCCGATCCCCCAGATGTAGAAACTCCAGTGGGCGTAGCGAAGCAGCAGGTTGTGAAGTTTCGGGAAAAGGTATCTTATGAGCCAAGCCGCAAAACAGGGAAGCAGCAGCATCGGAAACACCCTGAGGGCTATTTTCCCGACATCCGCCCAGAATGTCCCCGCACCGGCCGAAGGGTGAACCAGGGGGACGACCCCCGGTATGAGGATGCAGGCAAGGGCGTTGATCAGTACGACATACGTTATCGTCTGCTGGAGGGAACCACCGAGTTTCTCGGTGATGACCCCCGCCGCCGCGGCGGTCGGGCATACAAGGCAGAGCATGGCGCACTCAAGAAGAAGCCTCAGCGCCCCGTCCTCCACTGTGGAGGCAGCCACTGCGCAGAGGGTGAAGGTCACAGCCTGGAAAATGAGAAGCCACAGGTGCCACCCCTTGAGCGTCATGTCCTTCGGGGAAGTCTTCACGAACTGCAGGAACAGCATTATGCTGATGAGGATTGGCTGACCTTTTGCCACGATCACATGGCAGGTCGGTCCAATGGGGTACAGTGAAGGGGTGAAGTGAAATATAAGGTATGAACCAGCCCCCAGTATCATGGCCAGGGGCAGCATCCACTCCTTTATGAATTCGATGGTTTTCCCGCCAGGAGATGCAGAGGTGGAGGAAGACGATGTCCTGTCAGCTCTTCTTCCCATTCAGCATTTTTCCGAAAAGTTTCTCGCAAAGGGGATCGGTGAGTCTCATGCACAGGCCCGTGAATATCGCAAGGATAAGGGTGCCTTCCCTGATGACATTGTTATGCCCGTCACCGAGGGGATTGTTGAAGACGATCCATGCGAAGATGGCCGACAGGATTACAAGAAATACATCAAAGGCGATCTTCACCTGCGAAAAAGGTTTCCCCGAGACTTCCGCCAGGGCTGCGGTTGTCTGCTCGCCGGCGAGCATCCATGCCCCGCCGATTACCTCCAGGCTAACCCCGAGTGCGGTTACTATCACCGTCAGGATGCACAGGATCATCCTGGGAATGTATGCACTGACGTCAATCCAGTCGAAGGCCATGATTGCGGCATCGGTCAGGAGCCCGAATACGAGGGCGGCCGGAATCTGCATGAGGTAACGCAGCTTGAAATTCTTCCTCAGCAGGATCACCTGCGTTATGATGAAGATGGCATGCATCATCATGGTGTACTGTCCTACTGTGAATTTGCCGTTGCTGAGGTTCACCACGTACGGTGGACAGGAAATAGGTGCGGTACCGAGGTCCGATTTTATTGAAAGGGCGACTCCGACAGCTACCAGGATAAGGCCCAGAGTGGCTACCAGATACCTAAGTAAAATATTGACTGCTTTATCTTTATTCATCTCAATCTTTTAATGAGGGCCTGTCCGAAATGGGATAGCGATGACAAAATTGGCTAAAAAATGCCACTTTGTCAAGAGGTAGAGGCGGAGGGACGGTTACACCGGAAATGGGGCTTGGGACAATCAGGGGGAATGCAGCAAAGGGGCCTTTTTCCGAAGGGGCTCTATTTTTGCTCCCCACTTTTCGCTGTCCTCACGCTCCATCCGATCCTGGGGGTCAGGTTCCGGGTCACAGGATCTTCCTCGATTGCGATGATCCCGGAAACGAGTTCCATGGGCGTTGTCGATATCACCTCACCTGTGGGAGAGACGACTTCGTATTTGAAAGGAACGGCGACGGCCTCGGAAAGCATCTGGGCATTTATGGCGACGCTGGAGGGTGTCCCATCCCCGTGATCGTCGTAGGGGAACAACTTCAGGAACCATCCGTTCACCCTGGTGATGGGGGCATGTCCGGGGGTGCAGGACGGACCTTGGATGGTCCGTGGCCTTGTCCGGGATACGATATCCTTCCAGAACCAGTAGTCCACATTGCCCCGGGAGGCTTCTATGAACTCCTCCAGTATGGGACGCAGGTCCTCCTGCCAGTCCCCGAGACCGAACTCGGAGAGGACCGAGGTCTTTTCCAGGACCTTCTCCCAGTCCTCGGGAGTACCGGTGAGAGTTACCGAAGGAATGCCGCACACGGCGTAGAAAGCAGTGTAATCAAAGAAAGGTTTCACTACGTCCATCAGAACTATAAGTGAAGCCATTCTCTCATCCTTGAGGGTGGTGGAGAAGTCGGACACAAGGGATGTCGCACTGTCAAGAGAGGTGTACTTGTCAATCTGGGCGACGAACCCTTCGATGAGAGTGTCCCATGGGGCATCGGGAGCCAGAAGGTCAGTGGTTTCCACCCTCAGTTCCTTCTTTCCTTCATGCGAGACCAGTTTGTGGCGGAACTCTTCCGCCTGGGTGTTTATGTGATGGCTCAGACCCTGGGAAATGACCATCCATATCGCATCCGGGGTCAGCGTCA
Organism: uncultured Bacteroidales bacterium; assembly: GCA_905235445.1. GTDB lineage: Bacteria > Bacteroidota > Bacteroidia > Bacteroidales > UBA932 > Cryptobacteroides. The sequence continues at coordinate 35,427 of CAJOLJ010000031.1, read as the reverse complement.
CCGGGCGGTGCTGCGACCAGGCGCGAAGCAGCATCTGGAAGAGGGCGTCTTCCCCGAGGGAGTGCAGGTTGTACGCTTCGTCAAGGCTGCAGGCAAGGACCTCCGGAGTGAAATCCGAGTAGGGGTCTATCTGCAAGAGGGAAACTATGCTCCTGGCCCCTTCGCAGCCGGATATGCTCCCTTCTGCGGGTTCAACTTGGTCAAGGGAGAAAGTTATCTTTCCTTTCTCATGGGAGAGGATTTTGGCAGGGTTCTTCCTGCCCAGTCCATAGGAGGGAAGCGGTGCCATAAGGAATGCGGAGAGGACGAGTATCGAAAGGGATGCTTTGTGGGGAAGTCTTATTCTCATGGGCTGAAGCGGGACCTTGCAGGTTTAACTTATGTTGGGGACGGCATTCGTTTACAAATCTACCAAAAAGGGAATCAAAACCACACAGTTCTGAGGGATAAATGCTTAAAAATGGCTAAATTCGCAGTTCCTTTCCACTGCGGTCCCACTTGCGTGGGAAAGGCACCCGAACAGGGAAATAAATTCAAGTTTATATGAAAAGTTTTTTTAGGCAAGCTGCATTTGCAGTCTTCACGACAATGACCATTCTGATGATGGGAGAGTGCACTCCCAAGCAGGGAGCCCAGAAGGTTCCCGCTATCGACCTCTCAAACCTTGACACAACAGTGTCTCCCAAGGTGGACTTTTACGCATATTCCACCGGCGGCTGGCAGAAAAACAATCCTCTCTCTCCCGAGTACGCCCGCTTCGGCTCATTCGACAATCTGAGGCTCCTCAATGAGACCCGTCTCAACGAGCTTTTCGCTTCCATGGCTGAGACCACCGCCGAAAAGGGAACCGTGGACCAGAAGATATCAGACATCTACAAGATGGCCCTTGACTCCACCCGTCGCAACGAGATGGGGGCAGCTCCCATCAAGCCCTACCTGGAGCGGATTTTCGCGGCAAAAGACAAGAAGGACCTCGCATCCCTCCTCGCACAGATGCATTTGCAGGGTGGCGGCGGCTTCTTCGGGACCGGCGTCCAGGCAGACCTCAGGAACTCCGACATTCAGATTCTCTATCTTGGACAGGGCGGACTTGGGCTCAGCGACCGTGACTACTATCTCGATCCCAAGAACAAGGACCTCAAGGAAGGCTACCGCGCTTTCATGGAGAAGACATTCGCCCTCGCAGGACTTGACAACCCGAAGGAGAGGTCCGAGAAGGTCCTCGCCCTCGAGGATGCCCTCGCAAAGGTGTCCTGGAGCAGGGAGCAGGAAAGGGATATCATGAAGCAGTACAATCTGTACACCACCGAAAGGGTCGCCTCTGAGTTCCCCGGATTCGATTTCAAGAGATATTTCGAGGGCATGGGCATACCCGCCCAGGACAAGATGGTGGTGGCGGAGCCTTCCTACTTCAAGGGATTCTCCGACATATTCGCAAAAGCATCCGTCGATGACATCAAGAACTATCTCGCTTCCCAGATTATAAGCGGTGCTTGTTCCGCCCTGGACGATGACTTCTATGCCGCATACTTCGACTTCTTCAGCCGTCAGATGTCCGGAGTACAGCAGCCCCAGCCTCGCTGGAAGAGGGCTATGAGGGTTCCCAACTCCATTCTCAGCGAGGCCGTAGGCCAGATGTATGTCCAGAAATACTTCCCCGAGTCCTCCAAGAACATGATGATAGAACTGGTGGAGAACCTGAAGGTCGCCCTTTCCCAGCATATCACTGAACTTGACTGGATGAGCGACGAGACAAAGGCCAAGGCCCAGGAGAAACTTTCCAACTTCACCGTGAAGATCGGATATCCCGACAAGTGGAAGGACTATTCCACCCTTGACATAGACCCTTCCCTGAGCTACTACGAGAATCTCAAGAGGGCAAGCGAGTGGTACATCCAGGACAACCTCTCCAAGCTCGGCAAACCTACCGACAAGGAGGAGTGGGGCATGTCTCCCCAGACAGTGAATGCCTACTACAATCCCACCACCAACGAGATCTGTTTCCCCGCAGCCATCCTTCAGCCCCCGTTCTTCAATCCCGATGCCGATGCGGCTGTCAACTACGGCGGAATCGGTGTCGTCATCGGCCATGAGATGAGCCACGGTTTCGATGACCAGGGCCGCCTCTTCGACAAGGACGGCAACATGATTGACTGGTGGACCGAGGATGACGACAGGAAATTCAAGGAGAAAGCCGAGGTTCTCGCCTCCCAGTTCGACGCAGTCGAGGTCGTGCCCGGAGTGCATGCCAACGGACACTTCACCATGGGTGAGAACATAGGTGACCACGGTGGGCTTTCCATCGCATTCACCGCAATGCAGAACGTCAACAAGGGCAAGAACGTTCCCCTCATTGACGGGTTCACTCCCGAGCAGAGGTTCTACCTCTCCTACGGTACCATCTGGGCTCAGAACATAACCCCCGAGGAGAGCGTCCGTCTGACGAACCTGGACCCTCACTCCCTCGCAGTCAACAGGGTGAACGTCTCCATCCGCAACTTCCAGACCTTCTTCGATGCCTTCGACATCAAGGAAGGTGACCCCATGTGGCGTCCCGAGTCCGAGAGGGTCCACATCTGGTAAGAGATGAATCCTTCCGCACTCATAGCATCCAGGCTCAGAAAGGGTGACGGCCTCTCCGTAGGGGCCGTCGCCCTCTCTTTCCTTGTCATGATAATAGCTATGAGTGTCTCCGGAGGGTTCAGAAGGGAAATACGTTCCTCCATCGCAGACCTGTGCGGGGACGTGCAGGTTACCCCGCGTGAGGCTGACTATATGAGTTCGGAAGCATCCCTTGACCTGAGCGGTCCCATGAAAGGGAACTGGAGGGGATGGATCGATTCCCTGGAAGGAGTAAGGAGGGTCGATGAAGTCATATACAGGGGAGGAATAGTGAAAAAGGACTCCGACATCCACGGGGTCATATTCAAGGGCGGGGAAGAGTACGGCCTGGATTCCCTGAGGGTGTCGATACCTCGCCGCCTTGCGGAAATCCTCTCCCTGAGTGTGGGAGACGAACTCCTTTCCTACTTCGTGGGTGAAAGAGTGAGAGTCCGCAAGTTCACTGTCGAGAGCATTTATGACGGCATCCTCACAGGTGACGGGAACCTCATCGTCAACTGCGGACTTGAAGACCTGAGGCGAGTCTGCCAGTGGCAGGAGGGAGAGGTGTCCGCACTGGAAGTTCACCTGGACCGCTCCATGATGGGAGAGGAGAAGGCTTCTTACATTTCCGACAGGATAACTACATATCTCTCATTCCACTGTCCCGAGGATGAGTCGATACCTCTTGTAACCACATCATATTACCGCTATCCGCAGATATTCTCATGGCTGGACCTCATAGATTTCAATGTGGTGGCGATACTGCTGCTGATGATGATCGTGGCAGGGTTCAATATGGTGTCGGGACTTCTGATCAAACTCCTGCGGAACATTTCCACCATCGGGACCCTCAAGTCCCTGGGAATGACGGACAGGAAGATTTCGGAAATATTCCTGCGGGCATCATCCCATACCGTGCTCAAGGGTATGCTCATCGGGAATGCCCTGGCCCTTCTCTTCTGCCTGGTCCAGGGAAGTACGCACCTGCTTAAACTTGACCCCAAGAACTACTTCATTTCATTCGTGCCGGTGAATGTGAACTGGCTATCGGTACTGGCGGTGGACGTGGTGTGCTTCGTCCTTATAATGCTCATCCTGCTGATTCCGTGCATATTCATTTCGAGGGTGGACCCGGCAAAGACTGTGCGGGCCCAGTAGAGGACGGGACGGTGCCCCTCCCAATGTCAGGACTGCGGCTCCGACAGAGTCTTGAACGCTTCGTACAGGGAGAGCATTTCCTTGACGAAAATCTCTGCCTCAACACCCTTGAAAGGTCCAAGTTTTGTCTCGGTCTCTTCCTTCATGATGCTTTCGTTCATGAGGGGTATGGCTCTTTTCATCTCTTTCCAGGTCGAACAAGGGAGAGAATTCTCCATGCAAAAATCCCGCAGTTCCTTTATCCTTCCCGTTCCCGCATTGTAACAAGCTAAAACCAGTTCCGTCAGGTCCTCCTTTGACGGGGCCGAGTCAGTGTAGTCTTTCTCTATGTCCTGCAGAATTCTGGCGGAAAGGGCTATGTTCTTTTCCGGGTCCAGCAGGTCGTCCAGGTCCTTGACTCCGTAAAGGAGGGCTACCTTGGGCATTATCTGCATGATACCTGAAGCCCCTTTTCTGCTACTGAGTTCCAGCCGGAACCCCGATTCCTTCCAGGCAAGGGCGCAAAGCATCCTCCAGTCCCAGCCTATGGTGCGGGCATGGACCTTGAAGAGGGAATCATAGGGACTGAGTTCAGTGTAGGTGGTCTCCTTTTCCAGTCTCTGGTAGGGGCCGTATAGGGGTGCGAACCGCCCGAGGTCCTTTCTGATGCCCTCACTTGCGGAGTAATAGGTGAGGAAAGCCTCAAGCCTCCTCAGCAGGGCGACCGAGTCCGGGTGGACGGCCCATACGGTGGAGTCGGGAAGGGCTGACGTGTGGATTACGGTCCCGTCCGAGGGGACGGAGCGAAGGGGAAGGACAAGTATCGCCCCCTCCATGTTCCTTAGCGAATCCACCATCTGTGCGGTGTCCCTTTCCAGGGATATTCCCAACCTTATTCCGGACAGCCTTTCAAGACGTCTCGCCAGGTTGTATTCGAAACCTCCGCATTGCCTGACACTTGGCGAGTTGTAGCCCTGCAGGAGAAGGGTCATGTGGTAGGGGGTGCCGGGTACGAAGTCCTGTGAGGCGCTTTGGTCTGCCATGTCCTCTTTCTTCGTGGTCCAGTGAGGTGGGACAATCAGAAGAAAAAGCGGAAGCAGAAGAATGTATTTGAGCGAACCCTTCATATCGGCAGGAAATAAGAGGCCCCCCCCCTCTAGCGTGACCTCGCGGAAGAAGATCCACTGCTTCTTCTGGTGGAACCGCCGCTTCCGGAGGAGCGGGAGGATGAAGAACTGCCGCCGCTTACCGAACCGGCCCTTCCGCTTATGGAAGGATTCGGGACAGGTGATAGATAGAACGGCCAGAAGATACCGAACTTGAAGGCGCTTTGGGAACGGATGTAACGGTCGGCGCTGAAGTAATCGATGCTGTCCAGGGGCCAGCCCTTGTTGGCGTTAATGTACTTGAGGAAGATGCAGGCGTTCTTCCACTGGATGTTGACAAAGGCATCCACGTAGGGCGATGCCCCGTACATCTCCCTGTCCTGGGTCTGGAAGACTCCGAGGGCGGGGTTGTATGCAGGCAGGTACCACTTTGTCGTGAACAGTCCGTTCGCCCCTATCTGCATCCTCATCACGTCCTTCACGACATCGAACTCGATGAACCATTTGAGGTTCAGTGCAACGGTAGGAAGCGGAAGCACGGTGGGGTCGGAAGTGAGTTGGACAAGGCCCCTGTTGTCAAGGTGCAGGATGCCGAACTTGAAGTCCTTCTGGAGCCCGATCTTGGCTATGCTTACCGGGGTCGTCATCTGGCGGACGATGCCCTCCGTGTCATAGTATATGCCTCCGGCAAGAAGGGAATACCCCGCCTCTGCCTTGAGTTTCCAGTGAGGGATGTCTATCTTTCCGCTTATCCTTGTCTCTGAAATCTTCCCGAAGTCATTGTCCCACTTGTAGTGGTTTGAGAAGTAATGCTGGGCGTAGAACTCGGGCTCGTCGAGACTTGTGGAGAACTTGGCTGAGAGCGTTACGGGACTCTTCCTGGCCCTTCTGAAGGGGAAGAACTGCATCTGGGCGTTTGCCTGGATGCCGAAGTCCCCGATTTCCTGGCCGAGGAAGGTGAAGTATCCGTCAGCTCCCCAGGTTATGCCCTGCCCGATCTTTCCGTTGGTCCCGCCGTAAAGGTATGTCGAGTTCCAGACCGTGTTCCGGGGAGTCTTGAGGTAAGACTGCGGAGTGAAAAGGTAATGGCTGCGGATGCGGTTGCCAAGTCCTACATTGAGGGTCGATACCACCGCTTCCTCCTTCCATGGCTGCAGGCGGATGAACACCTTGTTCTCCACGGTGGTCACGCTAAGGGAGTCCGCGGAGGTGGTGGGATTGATGTAGAAGGCGTTGTTGTACATGGCCCTCTGCTTCTCGTCCGAAGTGGGGATGACGTCGTTGTAGGTCCTCTGCAGGCGCGATATCTCCAGGTTGTGCCCGATGAATGCGGTGGTGATGTCGGTGTTCAGTGAATCCTTGTCCGGCCTCACGTACGTCGTATCCCCGCGGTGACGGAGGTCTTCAATGAATGTGAACGGTATGCGAAGGGTCTGGTCAAGGAAGACCGTATGCTTCCTTATCATGCTGTTCGCCTGGCTCAGGCGCACAGCTATTTCCCTGGAACCCACCGTGGTGTCCCTTATCCAGAAAGTATCCTCGATTCCACCGTTCTCGCTTTTTTTCATCTTGTTGTAGATGTATCCGGCGGATGCGCTGTATCTCTTGCCCAGGTAGTTCCCCGCAATGTGGAAGGAACGGTTGTCCGTATCCTCCCTCAGGAGCATGCCGTTGGCGCCCCAGCGGTCATAGCCGAATGTCACATTCAGTTCCGGGTATATGTTCTGCGTTGAGAGGATATGGATGTTGGAGTCCTCGTTCTCGGTGTTGGCGAACAGCGTGCCCCAGTATGCCAGCTCGGTGTAAGCAGTCTTGGAGTTCCACATCGGGAGGGTGTAGGGCGTGTAGGAATATATCTGGATCGGCTTGTAGAATGATATCCCGTCGGTGTCCAGGCCGGTCCCGTCGCCGAGTCCGCCCATATCCTGGCCCCTCTTGAAATAGTCCCAGCTCATGGACGGGGCTCCCGATATTCCCAGGGACACGGTCCCAAGGTCGGTCCGCATCGTCGGGGAGTCATTGAAATAGTAGTTGAATGAGGTATCTATCGGATGTTGGACCTTGACTTCATTGAAGTAGGGCCCCCTCGTCCAGTGAATGATCCTCTGGTACTGCAGGGAATCCGCCACCGCATACGTCTCCCAGATCCTGGGGGTGAACTTCGCGATGGAGTCCTTGATTGCCTGCAGGGAATCCTTTATGACGAATAAGGAATCCATCTCCCGCTGCTTGCGCTTCATCTTCTGCTCGTAGTCGTACTTCTTGCGGGCCGCCTTGTCAAGGGATGCGTACCATCTGGCGAAAGCTTCCTTGGCCCGGATGGTGGAGTCTGCATAGTAGATGGAATCGAGCCTCTTGTAGTCAAGGGTGTCCCCGCTTTTGATGAGGGAGTCGCGGACCTGCTTGTGGGTGAGGGAGTCCAGGAGGGCTACATAGTAGCGGTAGCGGAAGGGGTCGATGTCCTTGAGGGAGTCCGGTGGAAATATCGTATCCCTTGCCGTCAGCACCTTGGTGGTATCCGCGCTCAGGGTGTCGAGGTCAAAGGCACCCTCGTCCTCGGCTTTCCAGCCCTCTGTGCGGAACTTGGTGTAGATGGTGTTCCGGTATATGACGGTGTCCGGTGAACTTTTCTCCTCCTGCGCACTCTCCCGCCTCAGCCTTGCCGAGTCCATGCCGAAAGTCTGGGCTGCGGCCAGGACCACAACCACGGTGGGGAACAGGAATTTCTTTAATGATGAAAAGTCCATTAGCACATCTTTAAGGGATGCAAAGTTATAAAAGATATTTCTTTTTCACTTAAGGGCGGAGGTCTTACGGGCTGCTTGTGGCGAAGTTCACGGAAATTACGACGATTTTACGGGAACGAGGAAAGGTGCCCTGATGTTCCGGAGGAACCCGTCCCCGAAGCGGACCTTGTATGTCGTATGGTCCTTCGAGAAAGACTCGACCGTGCCCTCCCCGAATATCTCATGTGACACTCTGTCACCTTCCTTGAACAAGCCGTCGTCTTCAGGTGCGGGACCAGGGATGCCTCCCATCCCGGCAGCCATCATCATCCCGGGAATCTGCGGGACGAAGTTCTCCTCGTCCAGGACATGGCGCAGCCTGTCGGAACTTTCCCACAGGTCCTTGGAAAGGTAACCTTCACGGACTATGATGCTGTCCTTTATCTCCTTGAGGAAACGGGAAGGGTATTTGCCGGTCTTGGTGGAAGTGTTGTATCCTTCGCTTTCGGTGAGGTACAGGCCCTTTTCGGCCCTGGTCACTGCGACATACATAAGACGTCTCTCCTCCTCCTCCCCGACTTTCTTGTTCTCCCGGATGGTCCTCATGTTGGGGAATATGCCTTCGGTCAGGCCGGTCACGAACACGAAGGGGAACTCCAGGCCTTTGGCCTGGTGGATGGTCATGAGCTTTATCACGTCCCCGTCGGCCTTCCTTTTCTCGGTGTTGGTGTACAGCGCTATGTCCTGAAGGTACTCCTCTATGGTGGGTTCCTCCCCGGAGTGCTCCTCCTCGTAGTGCTCCATCGAGTGGAGGAGTTCCTCCACATTCTCGAGCCTGTCCTCATCCTGGTCCTCCCGGACCATCTGGCGAAGGCCGCTGGTGGAGAGGAGATAGTCGGTGAGGTCAGAGATGCTGATGCCGTCGGCGACTTTGTTGCGGGCTTCACGGATTATTGAAATGAATGCCCCTACTTCCTTTTTGCCGAGCTCCCCCTCATGGTTCATGAGGGCGGAGAGAAGGGAGGTCCCGTCCGCCTCGGCCATGTGGGTGAGATTGTCCAGGAACACCCTTCCGAGTTTCCTGGAGGGAACGTTTATTATGCGCCTGAATGACAGGTCGTCATCCGAGTTCACGACAAGGCGGACATAAGAAAGGATGTCCTTGATTTCCTTTCTCTCGAAAAAGCGCGTCCCGCCCCATACGGCGTATGGAAGGCGCTTGTCCATGAGGGCGTGCTCCACCGCACGGGACTGGTAGGAGGAGCGGAACAGCACAGCGAAATCCCCGGCACTGGCCCCTGCGGCAATCTGCCTGACTATGGTACTCGTTATCCACTCCATTTCCTCGTCCTCGCTCTTTCCATGGAAATGTATGACGTTCATGCCACGGGCCTTCAGCGTGAAGAGGTCCTTGGGTATGCGGTTCACATTGTTGGAAATGATGCAGTTGGCGATATCGAGGATGCCCTGGGTGGAACGGTAGTTCTCGTCGAGGATTATGTCGGTGTCCGAAGGGAAGGATACGAACTTGGAGGGCTTGGCGCCCCTCCACTCATAGATGCACTGGTCGGGGTCCCCGACCACGAAGAGATTATTGTGGAAAGCGGATATCTTCTCGATGAGGTTCCAGTCATCGGTGTTGCAGTCCTGGGCCTCGTCCACCATGATGTAGTTGAGTTCCTCCTGCCACTTGCTCCTTGCGTCTTCGTACTTGTCCAGGATGTACAGGGTGAAGTTCATCAGGTCGTCGAAGTCAAGGGCGGTAGCCTTGATCTGGCGGGCCAGGTAACAGGCTATGGGACTTGAGGCCCTCATCTCGGGAGTAAGGTGGGAAGAGGGGAGCATGTAGGTCTCGATGTAGCCGTTCAGGGCTTTCTGGGCCGCTATCTCCGAGAGGAATTTCCTTACGGTCTTCTCGGTCCTTTCCATGCCGAGTTCATCCATGCACTCCTTGGCCATGGCCTTGGAGTCCTCCTCGTCCAGGATGGTGAAGGATTTGGGATAACCCAGGCGGTAGATTTCCTGGCGAAGGAATTTCACGCACCACCCGTGAATCGTGCAGACATAGTCATTGTAGTCCCCGCTCTGGACCATCAGGGATATGCGACGGCGCATCTGTGCGGCAGCCTTGTTCGTGAAAGTCAGGCAGAGGATGTTGGCAGGATCGATCCCGAGGAAGTTCACGAGGTAGGCGTAGCGGTAGGTGAGGGCCTTGGTTTTGCCAGTGCCCGCCCCGGCGATCACCCGGACCCTGCCTTCGGTGGTCGTCACTGCCTTCTGCTGCTGGACATTGAGGTCCTTGAGGAATGCGGGAGCTTTCATGGTGGAGGTGCTGGTGGGGATTTTGCGGACGCTACTTCTCTACCAGGCGGATGCCGGCCTTCGTCATTTCACAGAGGGCCTCGAGGTGACCCTTGTAGTCCACGTAAGCGAGGCAGTCCCTCAGCAGGTACACCGTGAAACCGGCCTTGTGAAGGTCCATGCAGGTATTCTTCACGCAGAACTCCGTAGCTATCCCGCAGACATACACGTTCTTTATGTCCATGATGTCAAGGACGTCATAGAGGCTCTGCCCGGCTTCGTTTATTCCCTCGAACCCGGAATACTGCTCCACGTCCTTCCTGTAGCCTTTGTAGAATGTGAACTCCTCGGTGGCATAGGGGGAGAGGGCCTCGTGGATCTCGGCACCGCGGGTGTCCTGCACGCAGTGAGGGGGCCAGGGACCTCCCTGCTCCGTGAAGGAACAATGGTCGGCGGGGTGGAAGTCGCGCACGAAGAGGATGGGATAACGTTCACCTATGAGTTCCTCCCCCACGCCCTCTGAGAGAGTCTTCCTGTCAATGAAACGAAGGGTAGCTTCGATGGCGGGGGCGGCGCCCTCGCAGGCCATCGAACCATCTATGAAATCGTAGAGCATGTCCACGATAACCAGGGCTGAATCTTTCATTTTTTATGTGTTGGGATATTTCATGCAAAGATACTCACCCGCCTCAAATGTTCCAAATGCCAAAGCCTGCCACCGATGGGACTTTGCAAAAAAAATGCCTCGGGATTCATGGGCCCGGGGCATAGGGTGTTTTGGAAAGGAAAGGGCGGGGGAGTTATTTGACCTCCACTTTCGCTCCTGCCTCCTCCAGTTCGGCCTTCATCTTGGCGGCCTGGTCAGGAGCCATGCTCTTGGCCACGGTGACGGGGCCTTTCTCGACTGCGTCGACGAGGTCCTTTGCATCCCTCAGCTCGACGTTCAGGTAAGTCCTTATCACCTTGATGACTTTCACCTTGTTGGGTCCTACTTCCTTGAGGACCACGCTGACCTCACCATCAGCTGCCGCTAGGGTTGTGGTCTCGGGTGCGGCGGACAGGGAAGTAGCGCTTGAAGCGCTGGCAGCGGCTGCGCTGCACAGTATCAGTGCAACTACGGGAATGAGTGCTTTCAGTATCGTTTTCATGGCTGTATGTATTTACAAGTTAATGATTATTTCTGTGATAGGTCCTTGTCAAATGACCCTTTACATGAGTGTACTGCAATTCTCTTGCCAAAAGTGACAGCCGACCTCTGTCAGTCAATTTTGAACTCCCGGATCTGGGCGTTTATCCTTTCCAAGATTTCGAGCTTCAGGGCGCGCAGTTCCTCTGAAATGTCCACTTTGAAGTAGTGGGGGTTGATAAGACGCCTTTCAGAAGGGCTCAAGTGAAGGAGGGTATCCTTGTAGAAGGCCCTCTTCTCGTCGAGGGTGTAGTGGACGTGGCAGTCCACACCGTCCTTGATTACCTGGTTCTGGAGAATCCTGAAGGTGTAGGAACCCTTTTCGAAAGTCTTGTACTTGTAGCGGTCTTCCTGGTCGTAGACGGTGAACTCCTCCCCGGTCTCGATCTTCCTTGCGGTGTCGTCACCCCTGAGGCATGTCACGTCCACCTTGCTGAGGTCGCATTTCTTGTCCTCATCGAACTTGATGATCCTGTATGTGACCTGGAACCCGGGGTTAATGAGCTTGATTGTGTCCTCGGACCTTTTCAGGACAGGCTCCCCGTCAATCTGGACGAGCTTGTACACGTTTCCGAAGCAAGGTTCTGCCTTGCTCGTCGCAATGGCGTCACCCACTCCGTAGGAGTCTATCTTCGCTCCCTGCCTCTCGAGGTCGGTGATGAGGTACTCGTCGAGGGAGTTGGTGGCGAATATCTTGCAGCCTTTCATCCCGTGGGCGTCGAGTATCTGGCGGACCTTGATGGAAAGGTATGCGAGGTCACCGCTGTCGAGGCGGATGCCGTAGCCATAGGGGTAGTTGTCGTCGATGCCGTTCTCCCTGAAGGCACGAACCGCATTGAGGACCCCGCACTTGAGGGTGTCGTATGTGTCGATGAGAAGGATCAGGTTCTCGCCCTTATGGGTGCGGATATAGTCGCAGAAAGCCTTGTGCTCGCCCTCGACGCTGCTTCCGTAGGAAGTCACGAAGGAATGTGCCATGGTGCCGGTGGAAGGGACATTGTTGTCCATGCCGGCCAGGATGTTGGAAGTGCTGGCGCAGCCCCCTATGATGGCGGCCTTGGCTCCGTAGGTCGCAGCCCAGGGGCCATGTGCCCTGCGGGACCCGAACTCGCTGACGGGATGCTCGGTGGCACGGCTGACCCTCGAGGCCTTCGTCGCCACGGCCATCTGGTGGTTCATGATGCACAGCATCGGGGTCTCCAGGACCTGCGCCTGGATGAGGGGAGCCTCGACTATGATGATGGGCTGGTTCGGGAAGACGATCTCCCCTTCCCTCATCGCCCAGACGTTCCCGGTGAACTTCATCGTGGAAAGGTACTTCCTGAAGGGAGCATACTCCTCGGAAGGGAGGAACTTCTCGAAATAGCTCTCGTCCTCGGTCCCGAGGGCGGAAATCATTTCGATGACCTCATCGGTTCCCGAGCAGACAGCCCAGTTGTTGTTCTCCGGGGCCTTGCGGTAGAACATGTTGAATACTGCCATCTCGTCCTGCCTTCCGCATTCGAAGAAGGACTTGCCCATGGTGTACTGATACTTGTCAGAACAGTATGCCCAGTTGTGTTCCATGCTTGTCGTTTGTCGTGGTGTGATGTTCAACTAAATAGTCGCTCCCCCTGGGGAGAGGGGAGTGTACAAAGGTACGAAGAATCGTCTGAAAACAATCAAAGGGAATTGCAGTATCCATAAACAAGTCCTCCCCTAGGCTACGGACAAAAAAAACGGTAACTTTGCATGCAAAGTACGAAATACACAATTCGATGGCAAACGACAAGACCAGGATACTGGAAATCCTTTTCAAGAACTACACGGGCAGGGAAGTGGGGGAGATTTCGGAACTGAGCGCCTCCGGAAGCAACCGCAGGTATTTCCGCCTGAGGGGCGGCAACTTCTCGATCATCGGGGTCATAGGGACTTCCCTTGAGGAGAACAGGGCATTCTGTTCCCTGAGCAAGCATTTCTATGACAAGGGGATAAAGGTCCCCAGGGTGTTCGCCGTCAGTGATGACGGGATGGCCTACATCCAGGAGGACCTCGGGGATATACAGCTCTACAAGGCCGTTTCCCACGGAAGGGAAAGCGGGGAGTACTCCTCTTATGAGAGGATGCTCCTGTGTTCCACCATGGAGAAACTGCCCCGCATCCAGTTCAAGGGCGGGGAGGACCTGGACTGGGGTGTCTGCTATCCCGAGCCCGCCTTCGGGGAAAGGATGATAATGTTCGACCTGAACTATTTCAAGTACTGCTTCCTCAAGGCCACAGGGCTTGACTTCCATGAAGTGAAACTTCAGGAGGATTTCGAGAAATTCAAGGACGACCTGCTCCTGGACATGGGAAACACTTTCCTCTACAGGGATTTCCAGGCGCGCAACGTCATGATCCGGGACGACCAGCCCTACTTCATCGATTTCCAGGGCGGAAGGCGCGGTCCCATCTACTATGACGTGGCTTCCTTCATCTGGCAGGCCAGGGCAAGGTATCCCGAGGACCTCAAGAGCGAGATGCTCTCCAGTTACCTCCGGGCCCTGCGCAGCTATGTCCCCGACCTTGACGAGGATGCTTTCAGGGAGAGGCTCCGCCTGTTCATCCTCTTCCGCAACCTCCAGGTCCTGGGGGCTTACGGCTTCCGGGGATACTTCGAGAAAAAGCCCCATTTCCTGGCCTCGGTACCCTTCGCCATCGACAACCTCAGGAAGCTTCTTCGTCAGCCCTTCGAGCAGTACCCCTACATGAACGAGGTGCTTACCAAACTTACCCGCATGCACCAGTTCTACGAGATTGCCGAGGACAAGAGACTCGAGGTGAGCATCTACTCCTTCGCCTACAAGAAGGGCATCCCCGTGGACAACTCCGGAAACGGCGGAGGATATGTCTTTGACTGCCGCTCCATCAACAATCCCGGCAAGTACGAGTACTACCGCCAGTTCACCGGTATGGACAAGGAAGTCATCAAGTTCCTGGAGGATGACGGCGAGGTCAACACCTTCCTCATGCATGTCTATAGCCTCGTGGATCCCCATGTCAAGAGGTTCATAGAAAGGAAGTTCACTCACCTTCAGGTCTGTTTCGGCTGTACCGGCGGGCAGCACCGCAGCGTCTACTGCGCCGAGCACCTTGCCGCTCACCTTTCCTCCCGCTTCGATATCAAGATCCAGGTTACCCACCGTGAACTGGACATAGAGAAGATGGTGTAGCAGGAAGGTAGACTCTGGGGAATTAAAATAATTAAGGTACTAGTTAAAAAGTCTGGAATACGATGAAAGCACTCATATTCGCAGCGGGACTCGGCACGAGGCTACGTCCCCTCACCCTTTCCATGCCCAAGGCCCTGGTCCCGGTGGGAGGGAAACCCCTTCTGGGGATCCTGCTTGAAAAGCTGAAGGCGGCAGGTATAGGAGAGGTGGTCGTGAACGTGCATCATTTCCCGGACATGATAATCGAGTATCTGCGTTCACGTACGGACTTGGGAATGAGGATTGAAGTCAGTGACGAGAGGGACTGCCTGCTGGAGACCGGCGGGGGAGTGCTCAGCGCCGGGAGGTTCCTGGGCGGGGAGGAGCCCTTTCTCGTCCACAACGTCGATATCCTCTCCAACCTGGACATACCCTCTTTCATGTCGGATGCCACTTCTTCACATCCCGATGCCCTGTCCACTCTTCTTGTAAGCGAGAGAAAAACCAGCCGCTATCTTCTTTTCGATCCTTCGGATATGCGCATGGTGGGATGGACCAATGTCTCCACCGGGGAAGTGAGGTCCCCCTGGGGGAATATCCGTCCGGATGATTTCAAGGCACTGGCATTCTCCGGGGTGCATGTCCTGTCCCCTGGCATATTCCCCTCTTTCAGGAAAATGGGTTTTGAGGGGAGATTCCCGATCATGGACTATTACATATCCTCATGCAGGGAGGAACCCATCTACGGGGCCACGGTGGATGGTCTTCGCATGCTGGATGTCGGGAAAGTGGACTGCCTGGCGGAGGCTGAGAGATTCCTCTCAGAGCTGTAGCAGTTGCCCCCTTCCCTCTTCAATTCTCTTACACCACCCCCGCCGCCGTTCTTGGCGAAGCCCGGGGGTGGGTTTTTAATTTGAAAGCCCATGGTCCTTCCATCCACAGGGAGATTACAACCCTGTTGTAGCTAAAATATACCTACATTTATCCTAAGTGCCTAAGTGAATGAAACTTCTTGGGCAATGCCCAAAAATGCCCCCAAAGGGGGATTTTCAATAATTTTTAAAACGCTATAACGTTTTTGCAAAAAAGCGTTATCTTTGTGGCCCAAAGGGAGCGAGGCTCCCGATTTTATTTGATTTTATTAAGTAAAATCCTTACCCAATTTATTAACTAACATCACATGAGAAATCTGTTAAAACTCGCTTTGACAGCTGTCCTGGCCCTTGGAACCATGTTCCAGGCTTTCGCCCAGGGAACGGCATCAGGCTCAGTGAAGGATGCAATCGGACCTGTGGTCGGGGCATCCGTTCTCGTCCAGGGCACCCATAACGGTACTGTTACCGATATGAACGGTGCTTTCACCCTTCCCGGTGTGAAGACCGGTGACATTCTTGAAGTTTCCTGCATCGGCTACTCCACCCAGACTTTCAGGTGGGAAGGACGTCCCGTCGATGTCCTCCTCGAAGAGGATTCCGAAATGCTCGAAGGAACAGTGGTCACCGCCCTCGGTATCCGCAAGGATGAAAAGAAGGTAGGTTATGCAGTGAGTTCCATCAACTCCGATGACCTAATCGCGACTGCAGCCCCTTCCCTGGGTTCCGCCCTCTACGGAAAGGCTTCCGGAGTGCGCATTTCCACCGCCCCCGGCGGTGCCACCGGTGCCATCTCCATCAACGTCCGCGGTATCTCCTCCATCACCGGTACCAACCAGCCCCTCGTCGTGGTTGACGGCGTTCCCGTGAGGAACGGCGAGGCCAACAACGCTGACTACTGGGGAGTGCAGAGGATCCAGTCCAACGGTCTCTCGGATATCAACGTTGAGGATATCGAGAACCTCACCGTCCTGAAGGGTGCTTCCGCAACCTCCCTGTACGGTTCCGAGGGTGCAAATGGAGTTGTGCTCATCACCATGAAGAAAGGAAAGAAGAACAGCGGAGTGCACATCGACTTCAACGCCAGCCTCCAGGGTGACTTCGTAGCATACATGCCCGAGTATCAGACCGTCTTCGGTCCCGGTGCCCGCAACGGCGCCTGGGCTTCGAACGGATATACCGACGAGGGCTTCTACATGCGCAAGGACAAGGACGGTAACGACGTCCTCGGTGTGGCAAGCGCCACCGCATACTTCGGTCCCAAGTACGACGGACGTTCCGTCTACTACTTTGACGGTACCACCCGTCCCTACACCGCCATCACCTCCAATCCTTGGAGCGAACTGTTCCGCACCGGTTTCACGCAGCAGTACAATATCGCCTTGACCGCCGGTACCGAGAGGGGCAACACCCGTTTCTCCTATACTTTCATGGACAACGTGCCAAACCAGTACAATTCCCACCTCGGAAAGCACAACTTCTCCCTGTCGGGAAGCCAGGACCTCACCGCAAACGGTGCCCTGAAACTCGGCTACTCCGTCCAGTACATGAACCAGAACGTCAAGAACCGTCCTTACCGTATATCCCGTCTGACCAATAACTTCTCCGGAATGTTCGGTGCCTTCGACGATGTCGCCTACGTCCGTGAGCACACCGTCACCCAGGCCGGTTACATGAACAGGACCTTCTCCGACAACAACCATGAGAATCCCGCTGAGGGTTGGGCATACGGCCTGTCCTTCGGTTCTCTGGTGAGCGAGTACCTGTGGCAGATCCTCGGCCGTGAGCAGCTGGAGAACAACCAGCGCCTCATAGCCAGCGTCACCCCTTCATGGCAAATCATCCCCGGACTTACCCTCAAGGGCAACATCGCCACCGATTACACCGGCCAGAAGGTCGAGGACATGAGGAAGGTCCGCTTCTCAAGTGCCTTCGGAACGGACGGCGACGGCTTCTATTCCCTCGCCAACAACACCTACACCACCATCTACGGTGACGCCCTGCTGAACTACTCCAAGACATTCAACGACAAGTTCGGACTCGATGTGAACCTCGGTTATTCCGCACGTTCCGAGAGGACCCTGAACTCTTCCGTCAGCACGAACGGAGGTCTGTCCGTCGAGAACTGGTTCCATCTGAACGCTTCCAACAACAAGGCAAATGCCGGCATGAGCGACATCCAGTTCCTCAAGCAGGCCGTATACGGTACCGCTTCCCTCTCCTATGATGACTGGGCATACCTCGAGGCAACCCTTCGCCGTGAGCAGGTTTCCACCCTCGCTCCCACGAACAACGCCTACTGGTATCCTTCCGTGAACGGTTCTGTCATCTTCTCCGAACTCTTCGACATGCCTTCGTGGACCGATTACGCAAAGTTCAGGGCATCCTACGGAGTCGTGGGTAACGCTCCCGAGATCTACCGTGCAGCCATGGTCTACAACCAGTCCTCCGTCGAGCAGTACGCCGGCACCACCTTCATTTACAACAAGGTCGGCACATCCCTCGGAAACGACAATATCCGTCCTGAGAACACCTATGAGCTCGAGCTCGGTCTCGAGGGCAAGTTCCTCAACAACAGGCTCGGATTCGAGGTGTCCTACTACCACAAGGACATCAAGGACCAGATTCTCCAGACTACCGCTCCCCTGTCCGCAGGTGGATCCTCCATCCTCATGAATGTCGGTGAGCTCGAGAACCAGGGTATAGAGTTCTCCGCATACGGAACCATCGTCGAGACCAGCGACTGGAAGGTGAACCTCAGCGGCAACGCAGCCTGGAACACCAACAAGGTCCTCAAGCTTGCAGACGGTCTGTCCGTCCTCCAGCATCGCAGCCTTGACGGCGGCGCAGCCTTCCTGTATTCCTACGAGGGGCAGAAGATGGGTGACATCTATGCCTATGCTCCCCTTGAGGATGCCGATGGCAATGTGATTGTGGGAAGCGACGGTTTCGCAAAACTCACCACCGAGCCCGTCAAGGTCGGAAACGCAATCCCTGACCTCATCGGAGGTTTCGCACTGTCGGTAAGCTATCGCAGGCTCACCCTCGATGCCAACTTCAACTTCCAGATCGGAGGGGATGTCGTCAACACTCCTTACGAGTACCTGATGGGCCGCGGTACCCTCGTCGAATCCCTCCCTTACCGTGACGAGGAACATGGCGGTCTCGCCTACTACTTCGACGACTCCGGCAATTGCGTGGCTGCAAACCACTCCGACGTCTCCGGTCCCGCAGGACAGAAAATCTGGCACAACGGTATGATAGTGGAAGGAGTTACCGAGAGCGGTTCCAAGATCAGCGCAGACCAGTGGTACAACTGGACTTACAACTGGGGAGTAGGCGATCCCACCTACTACTCTCACGCCATCTTCAAGAACAGCTATCTGAAGTGCCGCGAAATCACCCTTTCCTACGCAATTCCCGACTCCTTCACTCAGAAGTTCCACTGCAACAACCTGAACATATCCGTGTTCGCACGTAACCCGTTCTACATCTACAAGAACCTCCCCATCTGGGATGCCGAGAACTCCGACTCCACGAACTGGACCAACCAGGCATTCCTCGAGGGTTCGACCAACTCCACCCGTACATTCGGTTTCTCACTGCGTGCCAACTTCTAATAACAGACGATGAAAATGAAAAAGATATACGCATTGATTCTGGGTCTTGGCATACTCGCTGCCTTCGCTTCCTCTTGTTCCAAGAGTGAATTCGAGACTAAGTTCTACGATCCGTCCAAGACCACCACGGTCACCTGCGACAAGCTCATGACCGGTGCATTCTATGTCGCTATAGATCAGTACGTGTCCTATGGCTACGCATCCTACTGGCGCCTGTACACCTGGGAGAACTATTTCGCCCGTCTCGCCCAGACCGTAGGATTCACCAACGACTCCGGTACGGTATACTTCCTCCAGGACGGTTGGGCAAACAATCGCTGGGAGAACTTCTATGAGATGCTCATGCAGTATCGCCGCCTCCAGGAGACCTACAACAACGAGGATGCGGAATCCCAGGCAGAGGATAAGATTTTCCTCGACCTCACGGAAGTGTACCTCTATGACCAGCTCTCCCAGGTTGTCGACATGTTCGGTCCCGTTCCCTTCGAGAAGGCCGGATACCTTGGCATCACCGGAGACCTCGCCTCCTCTTATGCCAGCTACGACAGCGACAAGGACCTGTACAAGATGATGATCGACCGTCTCGGCGAACTGTACACTGAGATCGGCTCCATCAAGTCCAGCATCACCTCCGTCGTCCAGGCCAAGCTCACCAAGCAGGACTTCATCAATGGCGGTGACCTCGACAAGTGGCTTCGTTTCACCAACTCCCTGCGCCTCCGCCTAGCAATGCGCGTTGCCACAAACGGTGACCTCACCAGCACCGGCCAGGCAGCCGTGAAGGATGCTGCGGGCAAGTCCCTCATTACGACCATCGAGAACGCTACCGTCGGTAAGGTCGGTCCCGAGTCCACCGGTGGAATGAAGTTCTGGGAGGGTTATCGTGAAGGCTACGGCGGAGACGGACTGAACTCCACCGCATCCCAGGCCATGATCGACGCCATGATGATTACCGGCGACGAGGATCCCCGCCTGAGGGTCATCTACAACCCCAATGAGGCAGGTCAGTTCATCGGAAAGAGCGTTAAGGAGACCAAGGCAGCCCAGGAGGCCAACGACAACCTGCGCAGCAACAACTGGACGAACCGCGTCTATGCGACTCTCGACTCCGTCACCTTCATCGGCAATGGTCTCATGGAGAACTTCGTATTCTCTCCTGCGGAGACTTACTTCATCCTCGCCGAGGCCTATCAGCGCGGTTATGCATCCGGCGATGCAAAGGCTGCCTTCAAGAACGGTGTGAAGTATTCCGTGTACCAGTACTACTACTGGAACATGAACAGCACCCCTCAGGGCAATATGAGCACCTACAGGCACTACAAGGCTGACGCTGTTCCTTCGGACGCCTCCATCGAGGCTTATGCCGAGAAGGTCTGGAACGCATACAGCGACAAAGTCGAAGCCATCATGACCCAGAAATGGCTGCATTTCGGTCTGACCGATGCACACCAGGCATGGAGCGACATCCGTCGCACAGGCTACCCTGCCCTTGACCATCCTACGGATGCCCAGGCACAGGTGAACCCCAACGTCACCCAGCGTGTCTGCTATCCTCTCAAGGAGAAGAACAACAACACCGCCAACTACAATGCCGCCATCACCTCGGTAGGCAATGACTCCGCGACCCACGTACTGTTCTGGGCCAAGGAAGTGAAGTAGAAGAGGCCCGAATTCCTGAAAGGGACCGGATTTCCCAAGTGGAGGTCCGGCCTCTTTTTTTTGTGCTTCATACCTGGGCAGGGCAACTGTACGCTCTGAAGCGGTGCCTCCCCGGGAGGGGATGGCTCACCGCTTCCGTGTCCCCTCCGGTGGGAATAAAGAAAAGGGGTGGGACCCCCCCCGGGTCTCACCCCAAAATGCGGAAAGAGTTCAGTGACTACTGCGTAACGGGAACATCCACGGGAAGTTCATCGCAGTTTCCCCTGGGGGAGTGCAGGGTCACTTTCCCGAGGACCCAGATAAGAAGGCAGATAACTGCGATCCCGACGACGAAAAGGCTCCAGTATGCAGCGGGAGACATTATTTCCAGCATGGATTCGGCATCCTTGATGGAGTCAATCCTGGAAAGGGTCAGGGCCATCGTGTTGTTGGAGAAATGCATGAGCATGGTGAGCTTCAGGGAACCTGTCCTGTAATAGACATATCCGAAAAGGATTCCGAGGGTGAAGGCCGGGATGGCCTGCCAGGGGTTCATGTGTATGAGGGCGAAAAACAGAGCGGAAATGACAATCGCCCAAATGGGCTTGAGTCCCCGCACTTTCTCTCCTTCCTTGGTAACCCTCTCATAGTTGAGAAGGCCCCTCAGTATCATGCCACGGCAGAGCCATTCCTCGAAGATTGGAGCGAATATGCTCACGCAAAGGAAGTTCACCCACAGGGTTCCGCCGGTCATGCTTCCCAGCGCATCCTCCAGCCACTTGGGCATGGGGGGCATCTGGGAATTTACGCTGTCCATGCACAGTGCGCAGCCAAGTGTGCCCACCATCACGAGAGCGGCAAGGATCCATCCACCGACGGGGGAGAAATTATTGTTGTCGATCCGGTATCCGGGGTCGAAGGCCATGTTCCTGTTGGAGGCGTGCTTTGCGTAAAGCATCGGAGGGATGAACATGATGGGGTATGAGATGAGGGTGGCATACTCCATCGCTTCGCCGCTGTCTTTGAGGAACATCATGAAGATCGCGGCAATAATGTTCCCCAAAAGGGCTCCGACCAGGAGCCATCCCAGCAGGACGAACAATCCTTTGACTCCCGGTGTGTACCAGGAATAGCCGGACAGGAAATCGTAGTTCTGATTCTTGCTTTTACGGAAGAAAGCCATAGTGAAGTGAAAGGTATCAGTAAGGATTATTTATAGAGCGGGGTGGGATAGATGCCCTTATCGGCAAGTTCCTGGAACTTTGCCACGACAGCGGGACGGTCCTCCTTGTATGTTACGCCGAACCACTTGGATGGTGTGGAAAGGACGATGCACTTGCCCTGGCCCTTGGCCACGATGTTGTCCACTGCGAAGGGGATGTAGAACTCTTTCTTGAGCTCCCCGCCATTTACTTTCAGGAAGTCCTCGAAGATGGCGTAGCTCTTCTCGAAGTAGTCGGGGGTGAAGCCCCACATGTTCATTGAACAGAGTGCGGTGGCATCAAGTTCGACATGGTTCTCTCCATTGACTGAGTTGTCGCCGTAGACCTTGCCGTCCCCCTCGCGGGCGATGTTCAGGTGCTCGGCTATGCCGGTAAGATTTTGCTCCTTGTCGTAGAAACAGATTCCGCGGGAGACTCCACCGCTTTCCGAAAGGGTGTTCTGCAGCTCGAAGCCGACAATCGAATATACTCCCTCGGTGTTCTCGTGCTCACGGAGCCAGTCTCCGAGGATCCTGAAGCTGTCCCTTCCGTAGAAGTCGTCGCCATTGATGACTGCGAAAGGTTCCTTGATGACGTCCTTTGCCATGAGGACCGCATGGGCGGTGCCCCAAGGTTTCTGACGCTCGGGGTTCATCTTTACCCAGTCCGGGATTTTGTTCAGTTCCTGTGTCACGAATACGAACTCGAGGGGAGTGCCGTCGATGCATTTTACGGAGGCGTATTTCTCCCTCACGGTTTTCTCGAACTGCTCACGGAAATACTCCCTGACGATGTAAACGACTTTTCCGAACCCCGCAGCAACTGCGTCGTAGATGGAGTAGTCGATAATCGTTTCCTTGGACGGACCCACTCCGTCCATCTGCTTCAGGCCACCGTAACGGCTACCCATGCCGGCGGCAAGAACAAGTAATGTTGGTTTCATAAAAATGATAAATATATGATATGTATTGCTATTTCTCCTTGACCCACTTTTCTATCCTGCAGGTGTGTGTCTTTGTCTTGCGATTGTAATCGATGCCCACGAGGAGTATGTCCCCCGTTTCACTGAATATATTTTGAAGCATACCGGAGACGGTCCCGTTTTGGGGCGGGCGTACGGATGGATACGTCGTAAAGGGAGCTCTGCATGTATTGTACGACACCCTCGAGGTTGTGGTCCATCTTGGCATCGTTGAGCATTTCCAGGGCGGAAAAGCAAAGGACCGCATACTTGTTGAGGTGCTTTCCGAATGAAGGGGAGCTCTCTATTTTCAATCCCCTGAAAAGTTCCCTGCTGTCAAAAGCCTTGCTGTAGTAGGCTTGCAGCATATCCAGGGCCATGGTCTTCCCGAACCTGTGCGGTCTGGATACGCAAGTAAAGCAGTTGTAATTGTCAATGGTACCGTTCACGAAATCGATAAGCTTGCTTTTATCGACGTATCGCTTATTGGCTTTTCCCTTGAAAAGAAGGGTCTTGCTGTTGACGTAATTTCCCATTGCAATTTCTGGCTTGATGCTGCCCGGGGACCGTCCTCCACGCAGGGAAGTGGCCGGTGGCCTCTGTGCAAATATACGAAATTAACTCTGTAGCCTTTCTTCCTCTATTGTATCTTTTGCTGAAATGGAGTAATTTTGCCCATCCGCACAGGGAGTGTCGGAACATGACTGTAACAAACCGTAGAAACACTTTTATTTCATTTCACCCATGGGCAAGTTCAAGGACATATTCTCGGGGGAGCGTGGCTCCTTCTTCAAGTATGCCGTAATCGTTACGGCAGCTTTCATTGTGTTCATGACTTTTTTCAGCAAGAACAGTTTCATCCGCTGGATAGATGCGGGGGTGCAGCTTCGCAGCCAGCGAAAGCTCATTGAGCACTACCAGCAGGAGATCGACCGGATGGACAGCAGGATCAAGCAGATTTCAAACGACAGGGACACCCTCGAAGGCTTCGCCAGGGAGAGGTTCGGTTTCACCAAACCCGGTGACGAAGTCTTCATCCTTGAAAACTAGGACGCTGTTCTTTTTCCTTTACTAATATCCCAGATAGGTCCAGGGACTGAGAGCTCTCAGTTCCTCTTTCACGCTGTCATCCACATCCAGGGTCTCGATGAAGGTGTGGATGGTTTCCTCGTTAATCCGGGAGCCTGTGCGTGTGAGGGCCTTGAGGGTCTCGTACGGGTTGGGATAGCCTTCACGGCGAAGGATTGTCTGTATCCCTTCCGCTACTACCGCCCAGTTTTTCTCGAGGTCCCCGTGGAGGGCATCCTCGTTGAGGATCAGTTTCCCCAGCCCTTTCTTGAGGGATGCGAAAGCGATCAGGCCATGACCGAGCGGAACGCCGACATTGCGGAGGACCGTGGAATCCGTCAGGTCCCTCTGGAGACGGGAGATGGGAAGTTTCATGGAAAGGAAGGTGAGTGTCGCATCGGCAAGACCGAGGTTGCCTTCGGCATTCTCGAAGTCGATGGGGTTCACCTTGTGCGGCATGGCGGAGGACCCGACCTCCTTGGGGTTCACTTTCTGGCGGAAGTATTCCATCGAGATGTAGGTCCAGATGTCCCGGCAGAGGTCTATGAGGATGGTGTTGATCCTTCTGAGGCAATCAAAAATGGCGGCCAGGTTGTCGTAATGCTCTATCTGGGTGGTGGGATAGGAACGTTGAAGTCCGAGTGACTGGACGAAGCGGTCCGCAAAACCTTTCCAGCCCATGTCTGGATAGGCCACCCTGTGGGCGTTCATGTTGCCCGTGGCGCCGCCGAACTTTGCGGGGTAGCCAAGAAGCGAGAACTGGCGGAGCTGCTCCCTGAGCCTGGCTGTGAAAACGCCGATTTCCTTGCCGAGGCGGGTCGGGGATGCGCTCTGCCCGTGGGTCTTTGCCAGCATGGGAACCTCTGCCCATTTCTTTTCCATGTCCTCGAGGATGGAGAGGACCTCCCGAAGCTGCGGCAGATACACTTCTTCCATGGCCTCTTTCAGCATCAGCGGCTGGGAAGTGTTGTTGATGTCCTGTGAAGTGAGGCCGAAATGCACGAACTCGCTCCATTTCTTGAGGCCGAGAGAGTCGAAGGCTTCCTTTATGAAGTATTCCACGGCCTTGACATCGTGGTTCGTGACTTTCTCTATGTCCTTGACCCTCTGTGCATCCGAAGGCTTGAAGTTCCGGTACAGGTCCCTGAGGGCCTCTGCCTTGTCGGAGGGGAAGTCCTTCAGTTGGGGAAGAGAGAAGGAGCAAAGTGCCAGGAAGTATTCTATTTCCACCCGGATGCGGTAACGGATGAGGGCCATCTCGCTGAAGTAGGGACGGAGGTCCTCTGTCTTGGAAATGTATCTTCCGTCAAGAGGGGATAGGGCAGTGAGGGCGGGGGAGAAGTTGCCCTCCTTGCAGTTGTCTATTTTGTTGCAGTCCATGATAAGGTGCTATGAGTTGTAAGTCCAAGTAAGTTCCGTAAATCCTGGCCCCCTGGCCGGGGGAGGGAGTGCAAAGTTACAGTTTTTGGCGGGATTGTTGCCCCGCCCCTCAGTGCGAAGCGGCAAGTTGCCTATAGATCGCAATGGTCCTTGTGGCCTCGGCGCAGTCATGGACCCTCAGGATATCCGCTCCGCCCCGGAGGGCTTCATAATGGAGCACCTGGGTGGCGGGAAGAGCCTCCGATGGGGTGATCCCGAGAAGGCGATAGGCCATGCTCTTCCTGGAGAGACCCACAAGAAGGGGATAGGGCTTGGCCCCATCGTCCAGGACACTGTCCCTCAGAAGCGGCAGCTCGCGCAGAAGGTCATAGTTCTGGGCGATGCTCTTTGCGAACCCGAAGCCAGGGTCAAGGATCCAATTCCGGACCCCGGCCTCAGATGCCCTCTTGCCGAAGTCCCTGAAATACTCCACGAGGGCGGCGGTCACTGGGCTGCAGCCCCACTCCTGTGCCCTGTCCTCCCAGGGACCGTAGTCGGTGAGGGTGGACATGGTCTTGGGGGTCCCTCTCATGTGCATGGCTATGTAGGGGAGGTGCGCTTTCCCGACAAGGGGAAGCATGCCCCTGTCCATTTCTGCGGCACTTATGTCGTTTACCGTGAATGGACCGATCTCATCGTAAAGGGTCCCGACAACTTCCGAGGATGTCGTGTCGACGGATATTTCCATGTCGGGGAAGTGGCTTTTCAGTGAGCGGAGGGAGGGGAGAAGGCGGGAAAGCTGTTCCGCTGCACTCATGTCTTCGGAACCGGGTCTCGAGGAGAAGGCACCGACATCAAGGATGGTGGCCCCACCCCGGATGTGCCCCTCCGCCATGGAAAGAAGGGTTTTTTCCTTAACGGTCCCATCTCCCGAAAGGAGGCGGCTTCCCTCATAGAAAGAGTCCCCGGTAAGGTTCAGGATGCCCATGACGGCGATCCTGCGACGGGGGTCCGCAGGTGCGGGGATATATGTGGTTGTTCCTGGCATATCGCTTTTGAAGTGTTCAAAATGGGTTGGAGGGAACAAAATTAG
The DNA here is from genome assembly GCA_905235445.1 of uncultured Bacteroidales bacterium. GTDB lineage: Bacteria > Bacteroidota > Bacteroidia > Bacteroidales > UBA932 > Cryptobacteroides. Next base: position 9,384 of record CAJOLJ010000031.1, on the reverse strand, counting down.
CCAAAAAGTGCTATCTTAGCAATTCGGAGGGAATTTGACACCAATGTTCCCCTCCGGGAAACAAGTTATGAAAAAGAATCCATTACGCATTTCCTGCATCGCGACAGTGCTGTTGTCCGTCATGCTGTTTGCCACCTCATGCTCCGAGCAGTTCAATGCCGATAGGGCCCTTGTAGGCGGAGTCAGGGCTCTGCAGGCCCTGACCATCACCGATGCCCAGGTCCAGTCCTATGTCCATCAGTACATTGCCCAGCTCGATGCCCAAAGTACTGTCCTGCCTGCCAGTAACCCCTACACCAAGCGTCTTGAAAAACTCACGAAGGGTCTCAACCAGGTGGACGGGATTCCGCTGAACTTCAAGGTGTACAAGACAAATGACGTCAATGCCTTCGCCTGCGCTGACGGTTCGGTCCGCGTGTATACGGGACTCATGGACCTGATGTCGGATGACGAGGTCCTGGGTGTAATCGGGCATGAGATAGGTCACGTTGCCCTCAAGCATTCCAAGAAGGAAATGCGTACGGCACTTCTCACCCAGGCCGCCCTTGACGGTGTGGCCTCCGCCGGTGGATTGGCCCAGGTGCTGACGGATTCACAGCTGGGAGCCATAGGGCAGGCTGTGCTCAACGCCCAGTACTCCAAGACCCAGGAGAGCGCGGCGGATGACTACGGCTACGAGTTCCTGAAGGCCTGCGGCAAGAACCCGCTGACCCTGGCAAAGAGTTTCGAGAAGCTCCAGTCCCTCGAGGGCAACTCCTCGACCAGCAACATGGTGAAGCAGCTCTTCTCGTCCCATCCTGACACAGCCACCCGTATCAGCCGCATCCGCAAGAGGGCCGCTGAGGAAGGCTATAAGTAGAAGGTCCTTCCCTTTCCACTGATCCAGAATTACAAGAATACCACATATTCTCACATTTCACATGAAACCTATCAGTTCACCCCATGCCCCTGCGGCAATAGGACCCTATTCCCAGGCTGTCCTTTCATCCGAACTTCCCGGGGGCCTTGTCTTCGTTTCCGGACAGCTTCCCCTGGACCCCGCTACGGGCTCCTTCCCCGAAGGGGGGATCAAGGAACAGACCGCACAGTCGCTCAGGAACCTCGGGGCCATCCTTTCCGAGGCCGGTCTCTCCTACGAGAGTGTAGTCAAGACCACCGTATTCCTTGCCGACATGGGGGACTTCGCACAGATGAACGAAGTGTATTCCACTTTCTTCAGCGCCCCCTATCCCGCAAGGTCGGCCGTGGCCGTCAAGACCCTGCCCAAAGGGGCCTTGGTGGAAATAGAGGCCATAGCGGCCAAGTAGCACATTTCACGATAACAGGACAGACATGCTCATAGTAGTTGAAGGGCTCGACGGGGCCGGAAAATCCACCCAGGTATCCCTGCTCAGAGAATACCTCCAGAGGAGGTGCCCCTCCCTTCAGTATATCCATTTCCCCAGGTACGACGCTCCCGTGTACGGGGACCTCATAAGTTCATTTCTCAGGGGAGAGTTCGGAAACATAAACGAAGTACATCCCCGCCTCGTCGCCCTTCTGTATGCCGAGGACCGTCACGGTGCGTCCCCCTCCATGAAAGAAGTCCTCTCCCGGGGAGGGACCATCCTTCTTGACAGGTACGTCTATTCCAATATAGCCTACCAGTGCGCCAAGATTCCGGATGAAAAGCAGAGGTCAGACCTCCGGAACTGGATCCTTGAAACCGAGTACGGGGACTTCGGACTGCCGAAGCCCGATATCAACATCTTCCTCGATGTCCCTCTTTCCTTCATCCGCTCCAACCTCCTTTCCCACAGGGAGGGCCAGGACAGGGGGTATCTCTCCGGAAGGGGAGATATCCACGAGGCTGACCTGTCCTTCCAGGAGAGGGTCAGGGACCAGTATGTGCTCCAGGCTTCGCTTGACCCTTCCTTCCGCAGGGTCGACTGCAGTGGCGAGGATGGCGGGATTGATAGCGTGGAGAGGATATTCTCAAGGATCCGGGAAGCTGTGGAGGCGGTACTTGACAAAGGAAACGGCGAGGGATAGTTCATCTGTAAGCACAGAAAGCGGACAATGGCTCAGAACAATACCGACTTGAAGGACATGGAAATGGCTCTTCCCGTCACCGAGGGAGGGGCCGTGGCGGAGCCTTCCCCCCAGGGGGACACCGGCGAACAGATGGAGCAAATCGAGGTGGAGGTCGTCCAGGAAGAAGGTGAGGAGCCTTCCGGGGCGCAGACCCCGAAGGAGGAGGGGAAAAAGCGTCCCCGCCGCAGATGGAAGAGGGCTGACCACACCCACGAACAGGGAAGGCTCTCCGCCATCATCATCGGTCTTGTGTTTTTCTTCGCCGGTATATTCAAGCTCATCGACCCCGTAGGGGCGGGACTTGTAGTCGAGGAATATTTCAATTTCTTCGGGACTGGGTTCCTGCTTCCTGCGGCAAAGGTTTTCGCAGTCCTTCTTGCACTGCTTGAGACCGTGACGGGACTCGCCCTCCTGACGGGTGTGTACCGCAAGCTGACGGCCATAGTGGCCTATGCCTTCATCCTGGCTTTCACCATCATTACCTTCCTGCTTTACCGTAGCGGACAACAGTTCGACTGCGGATGCTTCGGGGAGGCCATTCACCTTACTACAGCCCAGACATTCTGGAAGAACATAGTCCTGCTGGTGCTCTCGGTGTTCGCTTTCATTCCCTTCTCCCGTCTTGGCAAGGGCACTACACACAAGAAAATAGCCTTTTACATCGTGGTGACCTCCGTCCTGGCCCTGACGGTGTATTCACTCCTGAACATCCCGGTCATCGATTTCACGGACTTCCGTCCCTCCACTGCACTGCATGCTTCCAGGATCCATCGTGCGGAGCTTACCGATGACGAAACCGAGACCCTGTACCTGTACACCAAGGACGGGGTGGAGAGACGCTTCCGCCTGAGCGAGATACCGGACGGGTCATGGACTTACGTCGGGGAGATCAAGGAGAATGTAAATGAAATCGACGATTCCCAGACCCCGTCCCTTCCCATCATGACTACCGAAGGGGAAGTGTGCGATTCAATTGCGGTCGGCCCCTACATAATGGTCGTATCCGTAAATGACCCCAGGAAGATGAAGGCGGAGAACTGGGAGAAGGTAGCTTCGCTCCTGGATGAGTCATCCCAGAGCGGATTCACCCCTCTTCTTCTTGCCTCCATTCCACCCGGCGGGAGCCTTCCCCTCCCGGAAGGAGTCTCCCCCATGGCCAGGTACCTCCTGGAGGAGCACCTGTACTGTTCCGACCACAGGACACTCCTGTCCCTTAACCGCTCCAATGGAGGGGCGGTGTATTTCAGTGAGGGGTATCTCATCAGGAAATGGCCCATAAGGGACTATCCCACGATGGATGAACTGCTGAAAATACATGAGGAGGACCCGACCGACGGGATGCTGACCCAAAGCAGCGCGGGCAGGCTTCGCTTCCAGGTGTACATCCTGGCTGTAATCGCAATCGTGGCCCTGGTATAGCCCCGTCTCACCTGGGAAGCGCCCCTCACCACCAAGAGCATACACACTAAGCCCCGGTCTTCCAGAGGATGGAGGGCCGGGGCTAAGAGTTGGGGTTTCCTGGATTAGAGCGTCCTCTTGATCTCCACGATCTGGAAGGTCTCCAGCATGTCGCCTTCCTTGATGTCGTTGAAGTTGGAGATTGAAGTTCCGCACTCCATGCCGGCGGGAACCTCACGGGCGTCGTCCTTGCCTCTCTTCAGGGATGAGAGTTCTCCGGTGTACACCACGATACCGTCCCTGATGAGGCGCACCTTCGATCCCTTCACCAGTTTCCCTTCCTTCACGAGGCAACCTGCGATGGTTCCCACCTTGGAAATGTGGAAGGTCTGCTTGACGTAGGCAGTAGCTGTGACTTCCTCCTTCTTCTCGGGCTCCAGCATACCCTCGATACCGTCCTTGACTTCGTTGATGGCATCGTAGATGATGGAGTACAGACGGATTTCGATACCCTCCTTCTCGGCAGTGTTCCTGGCATCCGCCGAAGGACGGACCTGGAAGCCGATGATGATGGCGTCGGAGGCGGTGGCGAGCATGACGTCGGACTCGGAGATGGCACCCACGGCCTTGTGGATGACATTCACGTGAACCTCCTCGGTGGAGAGCTTGATGAGGGAGTCGGAGAGGGCCTCCACGGAACCGTCCACGTCACCCTTGACGATGACATTGAGCTCCTTGAAGTTGCCGATTGCGATCCTTCGGCCGATTTCCTCGAGGGTCATATGCTTCTGGGTCTTGATGCCCTGGATGCGGAGGAGCTGCTCCCTCTTGTTGGCGATGGCCTTGGCCTCTTTCTCGTCGGTCATGACATTGAACTTCTCTCCCGCGGAGGGCGCTCCGTTAAGACCCAGGATCGATACAGGTGTCGAAGGACCTGCCTCCTTTACCTGCTGACCCCTCTCATTGAACATGGACTTGACCCTTCCGTAGTAGCTTCCGCTGATGACCATGTCCCCCTTGTGGACGGTGCCGTTCTGCACCAGGATGGTGGCAAGGTAGCCGCGGCCCTTGTCCAGGGAGGACTCTATGACAGCCCCGCTGCCGAGTTTCTTGGGATTGGCCTTGAGCTCCATCATGTCGGTCTCCAGGAGAACCTTCTCGAGGAGCTTGTCCACGTTGATGCCTTTCTTCGCGGAGATTTCCTGGCTCTGGTACTTACCGCCCCAGGCCTCGGTGAGGATGTTCATCTGGGAGAGCTGCTGGTAAATCTTCTCGGGCTGGGCACCGGGCTTGTCTATCTTGTTGATTGCGAACACCATGGGAACGCCGGCAGCCTGGGCATGGTTGATTGCCTCGACTGTCTGGGGCATCACGGCGTCATCGGCTGCGATGATGATGATCGCGAGGTCTGTGAGCTGTGCACCCCTCGCCCTCATGGCGGTGAACGCCTCGTGACCCGGGGTATCGAGGAAGGTAATGTGCCTTCCGTCGGGAAGTTTCACGTTGTAGGCACCGATGTGCTGGGTGATACCTCCCGCCTCACCTGCGATGACGTTGGTCTTGCGGATGTAGTCCAGAAGGGAGGTCTTGCCATGGTCGACATGGCCCATGACGGTGATGATCGGGGGACGGGTGACCATGTTCTCCTCGTTGTCCACCGCGCTGTCCTCTTCCTGATTGATTTCCTGGGTGAGCTCGGCGGTGACGAACTCCACCTGATAGCCGAACTCCTCGGCTACGAGGACGAGTGCCTCGGCATCGAGCCTCTGGTTTATGGACACCATCAGACCCAGATTGAAGCAAGCGGTGATGACCTTGTTGACGGGAGTGTTGTTCATGAGGGTGGCAAGGTCGTTTACAGTAACGAACTCGGTTACCCTCAGAATCTTCCTGTCTGCCATCTCGGCTGCCATCTCCTCCTGCATCTTGGTGGCTGCGGCCTCCCTCTTCTCCTTGCGGTACTTGGCTCCTTGGCTCCGAAGTTGCTCTTCTTGCTTTCGTTCATCCTGGCGTAGGTCTCCTTGACCTGCTTCTGGATCTCCTTCTGCATCTCTTCCTCCTCGGCCTCGGTCATGGCAGGCTTGAAGGTCTCCTGCTGGGAGCCACCCCTCTTGTCTTTCTTCTTCTTGCCTTCCTTGGCATCCTTGCCCTTGGCGGAGGTGTCCTTGCCCTGGGTGCCCTTGGCGGCCTTGGCGCCGTCTTTCTTGCCGGAGTCCTTCTTGGCATCCTGGCCTTTCTTCTTGGAGGCGTCGGAGGCGTCAGCGGAGGTGTCCACCTTGCCGATTTCCACCTTGCGGGAGCCGTCCTTGGCTATTCTTTCCCTCTTCTTTTTCTTCTTTGGAGTCTCGAATTGGCTCAGGTCGACCTTGCCCACGACCTTGATGGAAGGGGTGCCGGGGATTGTGATGGCGATGTCGGAGGCTGTGGGAGTGATGATCTCCTCGCCGGAGGTCGCCTGCTCCGGGGCGGGAGTCCCCTGACCCTGGGAAGCGGCCATATCCTCGCTTCCTGCAGGGGTGCTCCCCTGGGATTTATTGTCCTCTTTGTCGGAGGGAACCTCAGAGGAATCGGGAACGGAGGTTTCCGTCCTGTCCTGAGAAGGAGAGACGGACTCTTTTTCCTGGGCCCTCCTGGACTCAGCCCCCAGTCTTGCCAACTGGTCCTGCTGGTCCTTCTTGGCGGCCTCCTCGAAGTCGCTCTCGGTGAAGGGCTCGTCATCGAAGTCGTCGTCCATGTCCACCGGTGCGCCAGGCGTATCGGTGGAGGGGGTCTCGCTTACCTGGGGTTCCTTCTCCTGGACGGTGGCCTTGGGCTGCATGGGGGTGATGCCGGTGGTCTTCACGAGGGTCTGGGCCTCTTCCTCCTCTTCGTCATCCTTCTGCTTGCGGCTGTTCTTCTCGATGATTTCCTTCATCTTGATGTCCACCTGGTTCGCCTCCTGCACGGCTTTCAGGTCCTCGCCGAACTTCTTGTCCAGAAGCGGGATATACGAGTCGGAAATCCTGGTATTGGGATTCATCTCGACATCCGCACCTTCGCTGCGAAGATATTCGACGATGGTTGAAAGGCCGATATTGTACTTTTTCGTCAGTTTGCTTAGTCTTATTTCTGCCATATTGCCCCTTTAAGTGAATAACAATGTCAGTTAAGTTGATATCTCCTGTTTCCTCCTCACAAAAGTGAGGGGACGGAGTTAGGTTTTCTGTGCTCTTTCAGGTAAGTGAGAGAGAAATGGTAGCGGGAGGGGATTGTCAGTTCTCCTCTTCTTCACCCTCGGGGGTGTCTGTCTGTTCTTCGTAATACTCATCCCCGGGAATGTCCTCGAACTCTTCCCTGAGGATCTGCATGATCTCATCCACGGTCTCGTCCTCGAGGTCGGCCCTGCGTGCAAGGTCCTCGGGATCCTGTGCCAGGACGCTCTTCGCAGTGTCCAGGCCCATCTCCTGGAGCTTCTCGATGATCCAGGGATCGATCTCGTTGGAGAACTCGCTCAGCAGCACATCCTCTTCCTCCTCGTTGGAAGAGCCATCTGTGGGATTCTCCCTCCAGACCTCGATTTCACGGCCAACCAGCATGCCGGCCAGCTTGATGTTGCAGCCGCCCTTGCCGATTCCTTTCTTGACCTCATCGGGATGCATGAACACCTTCACCTTATCCTCGGGTGAGGAGCCCATGTTGATGGAGGATATCCTGGCGGGACTCAGCGCCCTCTGGATGAGGGTCTGGGGGTTCTGGGACCACTGGATGACGTCGATGCTCTCGTTGCGGAGTTCCTTGACGATTCCCAGGATGCGAGAGCCCCTCACACCGATGCAGGCTCCGATTGCATCTACGCGGTCATCGTAGGATTCCACGGCCACCTTTGCCCTCTCTCCGGGGATCCTGACAGCCTTCTTGATGGTGATCAGACCATCGTAGATCTCGGGGACCTCCTGCTCGAAGAGACGGATGAGGAACTCCTCGGAGGTACGTGAAAGGGTGATGTAGGGGGTGGTGTTGTTTTTCATTTCCACGCTCTTCACCACGGCACGGATGGAATCGTTCTTCTTGAAGTGCTCCCCGGGAATCTGCTCGCTCTTGGGAAGGCGAAGCTCGTTGCCTTCCTGGTCCAGTACGAGAACCTCCTTGGTCCAGGTCTGGTACACCTCCCCGGTGAACAGCTGCCCGACCTTGCCGGAATACTCATTGTACAGGTTGGCCTTCTCGATATCCATGATCCTTCCCTGAAGGTTCTGGCGGATATTGAGGATGCCCCTGCGACCGAAATCCTTGAGCTCGACCTTGCGGGAGTAGGTCTCCCCGAGTTCGAAGTCGTCCTCTCCCATCGAGTGGAGTTTTTCCAGGGATATCTGTGTGTTGGGATCCTCAACGGTTTCGACCACGTCGAGATACTGGTAGATCTCGCAGTCTCCCTTGTCGACATTTATAATTACGTCGAAATTGTCCGCTGTCCCGAAAGTCTTGGTGAGCTGGGTGATGAAGACGTCCTTCAGCACGCCCATCATGACGGGGCGGTCGATGTGCTTTTCATCCTTGAAAAGCGCGAATGCGCTCTTGAGATCGATTTTCTCTTCTGCTGCCATGTGTAGCGTTTTGTATGGTTAATTTTTCTTATTCAAAAGTGATGTGCGGAACGGTTGAGTTGACCTCTGTGAGAGGGAAGGTGTCGGTGTGGGAGACGGTCTCTTTCTTCTTCTTGCCAGGGACGGTCTCCTTCTGGGTGTAGGAAAGGGTGATGGCGGTATCCGTGGCATCATCAAGGGTGCCTATGAGCTTGCGGCCTCCCTTGAGCTTTACTTCCACCTCGGTCCCGATGGCCTTGGTATACTGCTTCAGGACCTTGAAGGGCTGGTCCAGTCCCGCGGAAGTCACGGTAAGGGAGTAGTCCTCCGCATCCTGGTTGTACAGGATGTGGAACACCCTGTCTATCTCGATGCAGTCCTCCATCTGTACGGACCCTTCCTCGGACTCGATGCAGATGGTTATGTCATTGTCGGGCGTGACGGTCACATCCACGAGGAAACATCCCCGCGACAGCACCGTACCTTCCATTTTCTCGATAATGTCTTTTTCACTCATATCCTTTGTCTTGGCATCAAAAAAGATAGAGAACCTCGGTGGGTCCCCTATCTCACTTTCTCTTTCACGCTGCAAAGATAGGAAAAATTCTTCTATCAGCAAGAATATTTGCCCTGAAAGTGAATTTTTTAGGTATCATAAAGTTAAATTTCTTTTGCATCGCAGAAAGAAACCACTATTTTTGTGATGTGATTCGAAGAAAAGCATACTCAGCTTTCGGCCACATCTTGTGCCAGAATCCCGTCCTCTTTACATCGGGGGGGGGTAATTATTTCGTTGCCATATACTTACATAGGTCAGGACAGTTTTCTGAAGGCTGTCCCATCATTTGTCGTGCCCATAGTTTCTTGCAGGGTGCGGCAAGCTTTTTTTTAGCGCCCAGGGGAACTCTCTTATCACTTCTCCCAGAATTCCCTCATCAACCAGATCAATCCTTCAGCCAGACTCTGCGCAGGATGCCATATCCTGCCCTGCTATGGTAAGCAAAAGCGTTTTTTCTCAAAAATCAAACATCATAAAATTAACTTACAATTATGGAAAAGACATTGGAAAAAGAAGTGTACTGCCCTCCTCAGGCGGAGATGACGGTACTGCGTCTAGATGGAATCCTCTGCACCTCGCCCGGAGCAGAATTGCAGAACCTATGGGAAGAATTTCAGCTGTAATTGCTTAATGAAACGAGCTATGAAAAAGTCATATACCATCATGTTGTCGGCCTTGTCCGTGGCCGCATTGACCCTCTTCGCCTCCTGCAACAAGGAACCCGTCAGTGAAATCCTCCCGGATCCCGAGGAGAGCGCCGCTGTCCACTCCATTCCCGCCACCATTGGCGCC